>JAZQJN010000177.1:0-5296 GCA_045541655.1 Acutalibacteraceae bacterium | reverse complement strand
CCGTTTTGGAGCATACAATCGGTAAATCCTCCTGTGGATGCACCGATATCTACACATATTTTATCTTTAAGCTCGATATTAAAGGTGCGAACCGCCTTATCAAGTTTAAGTCCTCCCCTACTGACAAAGGGAAGTTTTTCTCCTCTGACCTCTATATTGTCATCCTTACTGACAAGAGTACCCGGTTTATCGCATTTTTGATTATTGACGTAAACATCCCCTGCCATAATGAAAACCTTTGCCTTTTCACGGCTTTCGGCAAGTCCTCTTTCGGTAAGTTCAATATCTATTCTTTGTTTTTCTGCCATTTTTAAATGTTGTTTCCTTTCAAAAAGGATTTTACGGTATCACATATACCGCTCGTATCAAGTTTATATTTAGAAAGTGCACTATCCACCGAGGATTGAGGTACAAACTCCTCCTCAACTGCGGTAATGCTAACATTCCCTTTATATCCACTAGTCATAAGTACAGAACTGAATCGCTCTGCTACACCGCCGTATTTACTGCCTTCTTCGAAGAAAAGGATATTTTTCTTAAGTTCAGCATCCTTTATTGCATCTTCGGGGATGGGGCGAATACGGTTGAGGGCAATTACATCTACGTTAATTCCTTCTTCGGCAAGTTTATCCTTTGCATTCAAGGCAAAAGCACTTACCCTGCCGTAGGTTATAATTGCTGTATCACTATTATTGCCAAAAGTTTGATAATCGGCATCATAATCTATGGTATATTCTTTGGGGATATAGGGTTGTTTGCCCCTTGGATATCTTACCACCTGCAGACCGCTTTCTGCCGACATTGTTCTCTTCAAGTCGGCTTTAAGTTGTGCATAACAACAGGGAGAATACACGGTGGTTTTTGGGACAGAATTAAGATACGGAACATCAAAAATTCCGTGGTGGGTTTCTCCATCCTCACCAACAAAACCCGCTCTATCGACGCATATAACACAGGGCAAATCTTGTATTGCTACGTCGTGGATAAGTTGGTCGTATCCCCTTTGCAAAAAGGAAGAATACACCGCAAGTACAGGAATGTATCCGCCCTTTGAAAGTCCTGAACAGAAAGTTACTGCGTGTTCTTCGGCTATTCCCACGTCAAAAAAGCGTTTTGGATACTGCTTTGCAAAATCGGTTAAGCCGACACCTTCACACATAGCGGCGGTAATAGCACACACCTTTTCGTTTTCATCCGCTATATCACACATTATTCTTCCGAATTCAGAAGAAAATGAATTGGCGGCGGGGGCACATTCACCGGTATCTATATCCATTCCCGATGATACACCGTGATAATCCTGGGGTGTTTGTTCCGCATAAGAGTATCCCTTACCCTTGACGGTGCAGATATGTATAAGGGGTGGACGCCGGGTTGTTTTTGCTACCTCGAAACAGTTTTCAAGAACCTCTATATCGTGTCCGTCAACAGGACCTAAATAGGCAAAGCCCATTTTTTCAAATATTGTACTGTTATATAAAAGATTCTTCATTCTGGTTTTAAACCAACGAAGCACCCTTGCGACAGGTTTACCGATTAAAGGTATTTTTGAAAGAACATCATCAAGTCCTATTTTGAACTTCATATAAGATGGGCGGGAACGAATTACCGCTAAATGTCGGGACATTGCTCCAACGTTCTTTGATATTGACATTTTATTATCGTTAAGCACAACGATAAGTTTGCCCTTAAAACTTGAGGCATTATTTAATGCTTCGTAGGCAAGACCGCCCGTTAAGGCACCGTCTCCGATTACGGCGATCACATATCCATCATCGCTTTTAAGGTAGTTGGCAACGGTAAGTCCAAGGGCGGCAGATATGGAGGTGCTGCTATGCCCCGAAACAAACACGTCGTGCTCACTCTCTGAAGGACGGGTAAATCCGGACAGCCCACCCTCTTTACGGATGGTGGAAAATCTATCTTTTCTGCCCGTTAAAATTTTATGGGTATAACACTGATGACCAACATCAAATATAATTTTATCTTTAGGGGAATCGAAACAACGATGCAGGGCAACGGTAAGTTCTACCGTACCCAAATTAGAGGCAAGGTGGCCTCCGTTATTTGATATCGTTTTTATTAATTCCTGGCGAATTTCACCGCACAAAACATCTAAATCTTTTGTTTTTATACTCTTTAGATCTTTGGGTGAATTAATATTTTCTAACACGGTATATCCCCTATTCCGGAATATTCTTTCTCTATTTATTTTTTTCGATGGAGTAAGAATATGGCTAATTGTTTTAGTGTTTCGGCTTCATCGCCAAACACTTCAAGGTCGTTTATGGCTTCGTTTGTGAGTTCTTCTGCCATTTGTAAGGTCTTCTCGATTCCAAACATTGATACGTATGTAGTCTTTAGATTTTCTTCATCACTGCCAACAGGTTTGCCCAGTTCTTCTTCATCGGCGGTAACATCAAGAACATCATCTATCATTTGGAATACTCTGCCTATTTTTGCGGCATAACCCTTTGCAGCGGAAATTTTTTCATCATCTGCATCGGCTACGATACATCCCATCTCACAGGCGGATGAAATAAGTGCCCCTGTTTTTAAGGTTTCTATGTTGAGAAGGGTTTGATAGGAGATTTCTTTGCCTTCGGCATCAAGGTCTAAAACCTGACCGCCCACCATACCGTTATATCCTGCCGCCTTTGCAAGGACATTTGCGGCACGAATGACGTTGTGGGGTTTAACGTTCTCGGCTGAAAGCATTGTTTCAAAGGCAAGAGGTTGTAAAGCATCCCCCGCAAGAAGTGCCATATCTTCGGTAAACGCTTTATGGCAGGAGGGTTTACCTCTACGCATATCATCATTATCCATACAAGGCAGGTCATCGTGAATAAGAGAATAGGCGTGTATCATTTCAACTGCACAGGCAAAGGGAATTGCGTTCTCTATTTTTCCACCGCACACACGACAAAATTCAAGGCACAAAGCCGCTCTTATTCTTTTGCCACCGCCAAGGAGAGAATATCTCATTGCATCGGCTACAATTTTATATTCCTCACGGCATTCGGGCAAATATGTTTCTAACGCTTTTTCGGTTATGTTTGCACTGTTTTCTAAAAATTCTTTACACTTCATATTACATATCTTCCTCGGTTATTTGGGTTATTTTGAATTTGACATTTTTAAGCTTTTCTTCGCAAACCTTAACGAGTTCTCTGCCCTCTTTGAAAAGTTCAATGGAGTCTTCAAGAGTTTCTTTTCCGCCTTCTAATTTTGCGACTACCTCTTTAAGGCGTTCCATATTCTCCTCAAAAGATTTTTCATTCAAATTTTTTTGCTTTTCACTCATTATGTAACATCCTTTATAGTGAATTATAAAAATCTAAAGTTTTAAAACTTCGCTCGGTTTGAGTTTTAAGATATATTTCGCAGGCATCTTTTAGTAACGATAAACTTTCCTCCGAAAGGGTAAAATTAAAGGCATCTTTAAGTTGTGATGAGAGTATGTATCTCATAGCCATTAATGCACCCTGTGATAATGGAGCATATCTTTCATACAATATGGGAACGTGTTGTTGACACAGAATAACACCTTCTGCACAATCAAGAACAAAGGTTCCCTCTTTTAATCCGCAACTGTTGCAAAGGGTAAGTTCAGGCATATATCCCGAAAGGGATAAAATATAGAGTTCAAAAACCGCCTTGATAATGGTCTGATTATATTTTTCGTTGGCGGTAAGTTGCAAACAGTTAAGAATTAATCGCAGATATTCCTCGCCGTTATCTTCTATAGGGGTAAGTGCCTTGGCCACTTCACAAAAATACTGGGCAAGGGATAGTTTTTTTATATCATCCCGAAGGTCAAAAAAAGTGGCAATCGGGGCGGCTTCGCTTACCCTCCAGGTGTCTTTTGTTTTGTAAAGTACAAATTTACCGTAACTTAACATCTGGGTTGCCGCGTGATTTCGGTTGTTTATTTTTCTGGAACCCGTGGCAAATGCTCTGATTAAACCAAAATCGCGGGATACAAGTGTTACAATGCGGTCATTCTCCCCGGTGTGTTGTTCCCTGATTACCAAAGCATCGGTGCTGACCTTCATCCTCTATCCTACTTTCCTCATTAGTATCCGATAAAAAATCATCGGCAACTTCCATATCAAGCCCTAAAGCACATATACGTCGATAGTTCATATAGTCTGCTACCGAACCGCTTTTTTTGAATTTTTCCCAAGCGTTATCTCTTAAATTCATACCGTCATCTCCCCAAAAGATCTTATTATTAATATAATCTTTATTGGGAGATTTAGTGTTTGAAAAAAATGGAATTTTTATTTTGTATCTAAACCGAAGTTATGAATAAGTCCTCCGCGGTTACGCCAATCCTCTTTTACCTTTACCCAACACTGAAGATTTACTTTGCAACCGAAAAAGTCTTCCATATCTTTTCTCGCCATTGTGCCTACTTTTTTAAGGGTGGCACCCTTTTTGCCGATTACTATTCCTTTATGACTCTCTTTTTCGCAAAAGATGGTGGCTTCGATATCTAAAAGTTCGCTATCTTCTCTTTCTGAAAACTTTTCAATCACAACGGCTATGCCGTGGGGAATTTCCTTTTCTAAAAGATAAAGAAGTTTTTCTCTTATCATTTCGGCGGCTATAACCCTTTCGGGCTGATCGGTTAAGGTATCTTCATCAAACATATGATAGCTCTCACAAAGGAAGGGTTTTAATTCCTCAAAGAAGATATCTATACCATCCCCTCTTTTTGCAGATAAAGGGATTACAGCCGAAAAATCATACATAGAGGAATAGGCAAGTATGGTGTGCAAAAGTTCCTCTTTTTCTTTTACAAGGTCTATTTTATTAAGCACAAGAATGGCGGGAATCTTCTTTTGTCTAAACTTCTTAACAAGCTCCTCTTCAATTTTTGAAGGTTCTTCGAGGCAGTCAACAACAAGGATGCATACATCCACATCCTCCATACCCCCTGTGACCGCTTTTATCATATTTTCACCTAAAGTGGTGCGGGGTTTATGAAAGCCGGGAGTATCAATAAACACATACTGATTATCGCCATCGGTAAGAACACCCATAATACGGGTACGGGTGGTTTGAGGTTTATCGGATACTATGGCAATTTTTTGTCCTAAAACTCTATTTAAAAGGGATGATTTACCCGCATTTGGTCTTCCGACTATTGCGGCAAACAAGGTCTTTTGTTCCATTTATTACACTCCAAAAGATAAAAGTACATATTTATTCACAATATTCTATTTATTATATAATAATATACATATAAAAGTCAAGGGAAATAAGCATTATTTATACGCTAAAATCCCGA
>JAZQJN010000176.1:0-5655 GCA_045541655.1 Acutalibacteraceae bacterium | reverse complement strand
AGGTGTATAAATATATTTATATATTAAATGGAGGTGAAACAGGTTGTACATTCCCAAAAAAAGATTTTGGCTTGTGATGGCTTCTGTTTCCCTCATTCTTATATCATCCATCGTATCTGGAATGTCTTTTTCAAGATATGAAGTAGTTCAAAGTCTTATTGGAGTCAATAGTAGATTTGGTGATTTGGTTTTTAACGTTACAAAAATTCCTGACAATAGCCAAAATATCGTGCTTCCATTACTCGAAGTCGTACCCGGTATGTCCAATCAAGAATATATGTTTTCAATTACCAACTACAATGGAAGTAATTATTCACACTTGCCTTTTGAATATGAAATCAAAGTAGAAACATACGGCAATTTACCAATAACGGTAAAGGTTCAGCCGAGATCAATGACACAAAGTTCTGGTGTATATGCAAAGGAAGTATCCCAAACTGGTACAATTAATTCTCCTGTCAATATAACTACCACTGGAATAATGTATGTTAATACCGCAACCACGATGCAAAATTATTCACATCAATACGAAATCGTTATAAGTTGGCCTACAACCAACGCAAAGGAAGAAAAATACTCAACTGAGGTCGAATATCTTTCTATTTCTGTAACCGCTTCACAACTCGCCCCCGATTATAGTTAAATCATATTTTTTAAGAAGGTGTATTATTTGGCTATCGAAAAAACCGTTATAAAAGAATATAAAAACAAACTTAATACGGCCTTTCGTTCACTTCCGGAAGAAATCCGTGAGCACAGCCGAAGAATACAGTATTATTCAGAGGAACTTCTCAAAAAGTGTATTGAACTTGGCTATTACTCAGAAAATCCTTTAACCGCTAATAAAAAAGCTGTTTCAGTTTTTAAAAACGTTGTTAAGTTTCATGATATTGGCAAAGCAAAAGTTTCGATGGATGCTTATGAAGGTTACGAAGGACTTTCAGCAGAAAAATGGGCCGAATACAAAAAACACGTTATTGAAGGAATCAAGTATTTTGATTCTTTAATCGATTTGTCAAAGGTCGATGGGGAAGACCTGTTCTTTTTCACCACTGCAAGACAGTGTATTGCCGAACATCACGAAAATTTTGATGGTACAGGTTATCCTTATGAACTTTTTGCAAACAACATATCCCTCGCAGGTAAGATTTGTTCCTTGGCAAATATGATAGACTATCTCACCTTTGGTTCTGAACAAAGAGATAGATTATCCTTTGAAAGTGCAGCTGAAGAGATTAATAAACTTTCAGGTACATATTTTGATCCTAATCTTGTTGATGTTTTGAATGCTTGTATTCCAATTTTTACAGAAGCACAACACGAGGGTGCGATTAACAAGATTTCAGCAGGTAGAAAATCTCTTCCCGCAATGCAGCTTTTGTTCCGTCCTGTGTACGATTATAATAATCGTCAAACCTATGGTTATCAGATTATCACCCGTTTGAACGACAAGGTTATGGGGGAACTTATGCCAGAACTTTATGTTCCTGTTGCAGAAAAATCCAACAAAATCAATGAAATCACCAAGTGGACAGTTGAAGAACTTTGCGAAGCACGTAATCGTCTTGAACTCAAAGATCGTTACCTTGGTACAATGTTCATTGATTTATCGGTGAAATGCTTAACAAAACGTTATTTTATCGAAAATCTTGTTAAGATAACCGCAAAATACAATGTTCCCAATGATGAAATTTGCTTTATTATTCCCGAAGGAATGTTATCCTTAGATATTGAAAAGATAATTCCGGCGGTTTCAAAACTTAAAGCAAACGGATTTTTAGTTGCCATTGGTGGTTTTGGTTCTGAATATTCAAACCTTGTATCATTAGGTGAAATTGAATTTGATTACCTTATGTTAGGTGAAGATTTTGTAAAGAATATCGACACCAGCAACCGTGCAAGAAAAGTTTGCGAATCTGTAGTAGAAATGAGTAATAAGTTAGATACTTTGGTGATATGTGACGGTATTACATCAAAAGATTCAGCAAATGCACTCTTTTCTATGGGATGTGCCTTAATGCGAGGCAAACATTTTGGAGTATTCGTAGAAGAAAGATATATTTAGTTAAATACCCCTCACAAAATTCAGAGAGGAGAATGTGAAATGCCAAAAGATAATAAGGAAGGCATTACACCCGAAACAGTTATACCTGAAGTTCCGCAAGATGTGCAAAAAGCTCACTCCGCGGTTATGGGATACACCCGTTCAGGACTTTGGGTAAAGATAGGTAAAATTGTAATCGCATCATCACTTGCTGCAATTATCATTATTTATCTTATTTCTAAAATATTCACTTTAGGAGACCTCCCTGCGATTTCTCCCGTAAACCCTGATGGTACCTCAAGTATCGTTAATGGGGAAGATGGTAAAGACGGTGAAGACGGTGAAGACGGTCAGGACGGCGAAAAAGGTGATAAGGGTGACAAAGGCGATAAAGGTGACCCGGGTCCTGCCGGTCCTCAAGGCCCTGCCGGTTCAGGTGGCGGTAGTATTCAAGATAACGACAAAGGAAACTTCGTTATTGCCCTTGACCAACTTAATAAAGGTATAGCAATCTCCGAACATAGAAACTCCTGGAACAATACCACCCCATATCTTCATGCAACCGCATTAAAAGATTGTTGGAATATTACCTATTCAGATATTCCAAATGGCCTTGATAGTGACACAGGTGGTACTAAAAACGGTAAAAACTATTTTGCCTACACATTCTTCCTTAAAAACAACTCTTATTCTCAGGTTGCACTTGACTATAACCTTAAATTAAAACTTACCAAAGATAAAACCGGTGCTGTTGGTGCCATTCGTTTCCAACTTTATGAAGATGGTGTTTCTACCATATATGGCAAGGTAAGTACATCCGGTAAAGTAGAACCCTTTGCTTGTGATAAAGCATTTTCAGGCGATGTAAATCTTTTGGACTTAAACGTTCGAAATTTTGCATATAACCAAGTAAAACGATACACCATCGTTTTATGGTACGAAGGTAATGATCCGGAATGTGTTGACAACATTCTTCCTGCTTCGATAGATATGTCTATGAACTTTGAAGTATTAGATTAGACGGCAGTCTGATATTTCAATTTAGCAGTAAGAATATTTCTTACATACGGTACATTATATATTTTAAACATTGGAGGAAAAAACAATGAAAAAACGTTCACTTATTTTATCCACCGCCCTTCTTCTCGTAGCTATCATGGCTTGCACCTCTGCAACCTATGCATGGTTCACCAGCAGCAAAGAAGCAAAAGTATCTAACATTAATGCTTCTGTAGCACAAAGAAGCAGTTTGTTGATTGCTAAAGGCCATGATGTTAGTCCTACTGCAACTTCATCTTGGACTAATAACATTGATTTCGCAACAACTGATTATGTTCTTAATGACGTATCCTCTCTTAACGGTACTTCTTTCTTCTCCAGGAACGTTGCCGATGATGGTAGCATTTCCTATCAAACCGCTGCAACCGATTCCTATATTGACATTGCTTTCTCTTTGATGAGTTCAAGCAACAATGTTAAAGTATATCTTAATACTGCTACTTTAACAAGTAATACAAACGAAGGTTTCAAAGAAGCAGCTCGTCTTGCCATCGTTGAAGGCAATACTTCTAAATTTGTTTATGAATATGATACCACAACTGGTGTTGCTAATGCTTCTACTGAATTAGGTGGTACTGGTGAAGATGTTAAAGCAATTACTACTTCTGTTGGTGATGGTTCTCCTACAGCTCAAAAAACTACAGATACACTTTCTGCCGAAACAACTGCTATTGCAACTCTTACTGCTAATACTCCCGTTGAACTCAACATTCGTATTTGGCTTGAAGGTCAAGATGCTTCTTGTGTAAACTCCATTACCGGTATCCAAGATATCGTCGGTTCTTTGGTTTTCACTGTTGCTGAATAATTTTTGTGTTTTCCCTCAGCGGCGGTAACCCCGCCGCTTGAGGACCCTTCTATACACCAATGCCGTCAAAGGTGTATAGGGTACAGATGATAGTTTGCTATCCTTTGTACCCTATACATCTGATTTACTATTTTTTGTGAGGTAATTCCTTTGAGTAACTCAAATACATCTAAACACTCTGCTGAAAGCAAACCTTCAACAATAAAAAAAATATTCAACGTTGTATTTTATGCAATTATTGCTATTGTTGTAGTTTTTGCCTTGTTGATGACCATTATGTCTTTAGGTTCAAAAGATGGTCTTTCTGAAATTTTTGGTCATTACATTATGAGCGTACAGTCTGAATCTATGACTGGCACCTTTGAAAAAGGAGATATTGTTATATGTAAAAAAGTTGATCCTTCAACTTTAAAAGAAAATGATATAATTTCTTTTTACTATATGGTGCAAGAACATAGAATTGTTGTAACCCATAGAATAATTGAAGTTAAAACCAATGATATTGGTGTAAAATACTTCATTACCCAAGGTGATGCCAAAGAGAATATAATGTACGAAGAGGTTTTTATTGGCGATGTTATTGCTAAATACACAGGCATAAAAATACCTGGTGCTGCAAAGGTTGCTGATTTTATAAAATCGAAAACAGGTTTCCTTGTATGTGTATTATTGCCCTTATTCTTATTCCTTTTCTGGCAGCTTTATTCCTTTATTAAAACCTTAATTGATATTAAACAAGCTAATTATCAAGATGAGGTAAATAACCAGGCAAAGGCACTTGCCGCCGAAATGTTAAAACAAATGCAGGAGCAAAATTTAATTGCTAATCCACCTCCAGCCACTACTGATGAAAGCTCTGAAATCCTTGATAGTACTGAATCTCCCGCCGATGCAAGCGATAATATTTAACTGTTAAATATTCATTATATAAATATAAAACACGAGGAGTAATCAATATGAAATTGTCTGTTTTGAACACCTTTTTTGAAGCAATTTGGGAAGTTCTTAAAACCTTCTACAACGTAGGAGCGTACTTTAAGGACGGTGTATCCTTTGAAGCTATTGCTTTGCTTTTATTTTTTGTGATTTTCCACGTTGCTCTTATCTTTATGATTGTTATGTGGATCCGCAAAAAGGTATTTTATAAGAAAGCCGCATCCGATACCGATGCACTTATTAAAGATGTTCAACGTCTTTCTGCTCCCGGTGGTTCCAATGGTGGATATTCAGGCCTTGCTTATCCTCAAGGTGTTGGCGGTACAGCTAAATCCGACGATGAAGACGAAGATGATAATACCCTTAAAGAAGGGGAGAGCCGTTTCTATAAGCTCACCCAAGTTGACCTTGAATATGAAAATTATGTTGCTCCTCAATACAATAACGATATTACTCTTCCCGAAATTTGCGAAATGTTCCGTAATTTTGCCTGCAGTAGAATGAATCTTTATTACGACATTAAGATTATTCGTTTATTCCTCGCATCATTCGCATCTACCCGTTTGATTATTCTTCAAGGTATATCCGGTACTGGTAAAACGTCACTTCCGTATGCTTTTGGTAAGTTCCTTCAAAACGATGCTATCATCGCATCTGTTCAACCCTCTTGGCGTGACCGTGCCGAACTTTTTGGCTACTTCAACGAATTTACCAAACGTTTTAATGAAACCGAAGTTCTCAAAAAGATGTATGAAGCAACATACAATGAGGATATTTATCTCACCATCCTCGACGAAATGAACATCGC
>JAZQJN010000175.1:0-5134 GCA_045541655.1 Acutalibacteraceae bacterium | reverse complement strand
GAAACCGACTATGCTATCACCTACGAGTGCAGTGAAACAATAAGCGGCGATGCATTCATATTCAGGGAAGAGAGTATTATCTATCGCGAAGGTGAGGGCATCCTTGCCTACAATGCCGAAAACGGAAGCAAGGTAATAGCGGGAAGTGCTGTGGCGGAGGTTTATGCCGATGAGGAGGGTGCAAAAAATCACACCCGAGTAGCCCAGATAAACAAAACCCTTGATTCTTTAGGAGGATTTGAAACCTCTGAAAATATCGCCGCCAACGCCCAAGCCATCGATGGCAAAATTGATAATTCTCTTTCTGCATACGTTGATGCCGCCGAATCGGGAGATTATAACGCCTTTGTAAAGGCCAAGGCAAATCTTCTTGAAAATCTGAACAAAAAGCAAATCGCCACAGGACAGTCGGCAGGGGTTGCGGGATATATATCCAACCTCACCGCCGAACGTGATTCCCTTTTATCCACCCTAAATCCAAAGGGTGAAGTCCGAACCGAAAAGGCAGGATTTTTCATCAAAAGTTCCGATGGATATGAGAATATTTTATCGGTAGAAAATATTGACGAATTAACCATGGAGGATATTAAAAATGCCCTATCTTCCTCCCCAAAAGAGGTGAAACCCACCGCCATTGGTCGGGTTTGTTCTTCCGATGAATGGTATATATCCACGGTCATTCCCTACAGTTCCTCTTTAGACCTTAAAGCAGGCAGTCATGTTACGGTAAGTATCCCGATGATTAGTTCCAAAAAACTTAATTGTACTGTGGAAAAATCATCTGCCGATGCGGGGAAAAAGGAGATAATGCTTATCCTCGCTTGTAGCGATATGGATGAAGGGTTAGCCCTTGGAAGAAAAGAAAAAATCGAAATATGTGTTAAAACCTATCAGGGTCTTCGAGTAAACAGTTCCGCCATTCGTATGGTAGATAAAAGCGTAACGGGAGTATATGTCCTTTCGGGTGTTACGGCAAAGTTTGTCCCCGTAAACGTGCTCTACCGAGATACAGGATTTGCGGTGTGCGAATACGATCCCAAAACATCGGGTACTCTTAAGGTATATGATGAGGTTATTACCAAGGGCACTAATCTCTCTGACGGAAAGGTGGTGCGGTAGATGGATGATATTTTGACAAGAAAAAAGATATTCGATGAAAACTTCTCATACATAAACGAGCGAATAGAAATTGCCGCCAAAAAGTCAGGTAGAAAAAAGGAGGATATTACCCTCCTTGCCGCCACAAAGACAGTTCCCGTAGAGGTCATTAACTACGCCTTTGAAAAGGGACTTAGTCACATGGGAGAAAACAGGGTGCAGGAATATTTTGAAAAACTCCCCCACCTTATTGCCCCTATTGAAAAACGACACTTTATTGGGCATCTTCAAACCAATAAGGTGGCAAAATTAGTTGGCACCGTATCGATGATACAGTCGGTGGGCAGTGAAAGATTAGCCGTGGAAATATCCAAAAGAAGTTTAGAAAAGGGCATTGTCACCCCCGTTCTTTTGGAGGTAAACATCGGCGAAGAAATATCTAAAAGCGGTGCCGACCCAAAAGAGATGTTAACTTTAGCCGAAAAATGTGCCGCTTTAGAGGGTATTAAGGTAGAGGGGCTAATGGCAATCCCCCCAATATGCGATGAAACCGACAAAATGCGAGAAATTTTTTCAAATATTTATGAGTTGTTTATTGACATTCGGGAGAAAAACATAGATAATATAATGATGACCACATTATCAATGGGTATGTCTTCCGATTACGAACTTGCAATCGAAGAGGGTGCCACAATGGTAAGGGTGGGTTCATCCCTTTTTGGAAAAAGAATATATAAATAAAAAATATTTTAACATAAAACAGGAGGAAAATAAAATGGGAATAAAGGATTTATTCAGCAAATGGACCAACGCACCTATGGATGAAAATTATGTTGACGATGCAGAGGATATGGATATCCGCACTCCCTCCTATCACGAGGATACATCCTATTCTGACCGTAACAACAAGGTGGTAAATATCCACGCCACCACACAACTTCAGGTTGTTCTTGCCAAACCCCACGGCTTTGAAGAGGCAAAATCTATTGGTGATAGTTTGAATAAAAAACGCACCGTAGTACTCAATATGGAAGAAATCGAAGCCGCCCCCGCCCGTCGTCTTATCGACTTCTTAAGCGGTGTTGCCTATGCCAACGGCGGATCTATTAAAAAAGTTGCAGTCCGCACCTATCTTATCATCCCCTACAACGTAAACATCACCGGCGATATGTTGATGGACGAACTCGAAAATTCAGGAATGTTCTAAAGATAAATTTTTGCTCACCCTGCGTTAAAATGCTCGCAAATATAGAAAATGTTTGCTGTGCTTTTGCCTTGGTTGACCTAAAATTTATTCTTTAGAAAAACGAGATAAGTTTTTGCTCACAATAAAAAGATAACACATATAAATAGGAATAGAAAAAGAGGGAATTGCGATGATTACAGCTGAAGATATTAAAAAAGCGACCTTTGGTAGAGCAGGACGCGGTTATAAAACTATGGATGTCGATGAACTTTTAGATAAAGCTGCAGATACCATAGAAAAACTCACCGCCGATAACGCGGATTTACTTGCAAAACTTGAAATTCTTGCCGAAAAGGTACAGGAATACCGTAAGGATGAAGATAGCATCCGAGGAGCATTACTTGCGGCACAACGTTCCGCCGACCAAATTATGAGGGAAGCAAACGAAAACGCCGAAGCCCTTACCGCAGAAACCCAAAGGGTATCGGAAGAGGCACTTTCCGCCGCCAAGAAAAAGGCAGAAGAAATGCTTTACGAAGCCCAGGAAAAATCGGTATCCATTGTGAACGAAACAAGGGATAAGGCAACCCAGGTTATGACCGAGGCAAAACAAAAGGCAGATAATATGCTTAAAGAGGCAGAAGAAAACTGCAAGGTAGAACTGATGCAACTTGAAGCCACCAAAAAGCAGGCCGCTGAATTCCGTGCCGCATTGATGGATATGTATCGCCAACAGTTTGAACTTATGAAAAAAGGTCCTGCTGTGGAATATATTCCCGATAAAAAGGAAGAACCCGCTTCCGAAAAAACCGAAGCGGAAGAACCTTATGTTGAACCCTTTGTAAAGGAAGTTGAGGATGTAGCGGATGCTGAGGAAGCAACCTATGTATCTCCTGAAGATATCCCCCTTCCAATCGCCTCAAAGCCCATTAAATTCGATGATGAAGATGATGTGGAAGAGGGTTTTTCCCTCAGCGTTGACCAAGACAATTTTTAATTCAGAAAATAACATCCTATCAAGAAGGAGTAAAATAAAATGGCTCAAGATTACAACAGCACAATGAACTTACCCTCCACCGACTTTCCTATGAGGGCAGGACTTCCCCAAAAGGAACCCGTTGCCCTTGAAAATTGGGAAAAGGAAGGTATTTACGAAGAACGCATCAAACTTAACGAGGGCAAACCCCTCTTTGTCCTTCACGACGGCCCTCCCTATGCAAACGGTGATATCCATATGGGTACCGCCCTTAATAAAGTTCTTAAGGATTTCATTGTCCGCTATAAAAATATGGCGGGCTTTAACGCTCCCTTTGTACCCGGTTGGGATACCCACGGTCTTCCCACCGAACTTAAGGCAAGAGCAAAGGCAGGTATTACTGCAGACTCTACCATTCCCGATACCGAACTCCGCGACCTTTGTCAGGAGTTTACTTTAGGTTATCTCGACACCCAACGTGCCCAGTTCCGCCGTTTAGGATGTATCGGTGAATGGTTTAATCCCTACATCACCTTAACCCACGATTTTGAAGAAACTCAGGTTAAGGTATTTGCCGAAATGGCAAACAAGGGATATATCTATAAAGGACTTAAACCCGTTTATTGGTGCCCCGAATGTGATACCGCCCTTGCAGAAGCCGAGATTGAATATGCAGATGACCCCTGTCATTCTATCTACGTAAAATTCCGTGTTAAGGATGATAAAGGTATCCTCGCACCCTTGGGAGCAGATCTCTCTAACACCTACTTTGTAATCTGGACCACCACCACCTGGACCCTCCCCGGCAACGTGGCTATCTGCCTTGGTCCCGACTTTGATTATGCCCTCATTAAAGCAGGGGATGAATTCTACGTAATGGCAGAGGGACTTTATGAATCCGCCCTTGCCGCCGCAGAAATTACCGAATATGAAGTGCTTGGCACCGTTAAAGGTTCCGACCTTGAATACATCACCACCGAACATCCCTTCTTAGATAGAGAATCCCTTGTTATCGTTGGTGACCACGTAACCTTAGAGAGCGGTACAGGATGCGTTCACACCGCTCCCGGTCACGGTGTAGAGGACTTTGAAGTATGTAAAAAATACCCTGAACTTCCCATCGTTGTTCCCGTTGACCATAAGGGTATCCTCACCGCCGAAGCAGGTGAATTTGCAGGTCTTTCCACCGATGATGCCAACAAAGCAATTGCAAAGAAACTTGATTCCACCGGCAATTTATTTGCCCTTAAAAAGATAGTTCACCAATATCCCCATTGTTGGAGATGTAAGAAACCCGTTCTCTTCAGAGCCACCAGCCAATGGTTCTGCTCTATTTCCGATTTCCGTGAAGATGCCATAAAAGCGGTAGATTCGGTTGAATGGATTCCCGAATGGGGTCATGACCGCCTCCAGTCTATGATAAGAGAGCGTAACGACTGGTGTATCTCCCGTCAGAGAAAATGGGGTGTGCCTATCCCCGTATTCTACTGCGACAAGTGCGGTAAAGAGATTATAGATTTTGAGGCAATGAACAAAACTGCCGAAATTTTCGGTAAAGAGGGAACCAACGCCTGGTTCTCAAATGATGCCGAATATTTCCTTCCCGAAGACTTTACCTGTCCCCATTGCGGAAATAAAGAGGGATTTTCTAAAGAAAAGGATATTATGGACGTTTGGTTTGACTCCGGTTCAAGCCACCTTGCAGTATGCAAAAACCGTCCCTATCTTAAATGGCCTGCCGACGTTTATCTTGAAGGTGGCGACCAATACAGAGGTTGGTTCCAATCCTCAATGCTCACCTCGGTTGCAGTAACCGGTCAGGCACCCTATAAGACCGTTATCTCCCACGGTTGGGTTGTTGACGGCGAAGGCAA
>JAZQJN010000174.1:0-3926 GCA_045541655.1 Acutalibacteraceae bacterium | reverse complement strand
CAAAGCCGGAAAGAATCACAGCCTCAGGAGTATCATCGATAATCAGATCAACGCCGGTAGCAGTTTCCAGCGCACGGATGTTTCGACCTTCGCGGCCAATAATCCGGCCCTTCATATCATCATTGGGCAGGGGTACAACCGAGATGGTTGCTTCGGATGAGTGGTCGGCAGCACATCTTTGAATGCATACCGACAAGATGTTTCTTGCCTTTTCATCGGCTTCGTCTTTGAAACGTTGTTCGAACTCGGTGAGACGAAGTGCTTTCTCATGAGTGAGTTCGGTTTCAAGTTTAGAGAGCAAGTGTTCTCTTGCTTGTTCAATGGTGAGACCACTGATTCTTTCCAGCATTTCGAACTGGCTCTTTTTGATGGATTCAACCTCTTCGAGTTTATCATCCACCTCTTTGGATTTCTTTTGAAGAAGTTCCTCTTTCTTCTCCATGTTTTCGACCTTTTTGTCGAGGGATTCTTCTTTTTGCTGAAGGCGACGTTCTTGACGTTGAATTTCACTTCTGCGTTCGCGATTTTCTTTATCGGCCTCATTACGCAGACGATGGATTTCATCCTTTGCCTCCAACAAAGTTTCCTTCTTCTTGGCTTCGGCATTTTTTATGGCATCGTTAAGGATTCGTTTTGCTTCTTCCTCGGCGGAACCTAAAATACCTTCGGCTTTCCTTTTGCGGTACTGGATTCCCAGAATATATGCAATTATTCCGAAAACCAAACCGCCGGCAGCCGCACCAACAAGAATTAGTGCAATGTCAGGCATGGTTTTACCTCCTATATATATTAACCGCTGTTTCCGACAAAAAGGGTCTCCAATAAAAATTTGCTCGTCGGTAACGGGCCGCAGTCTTCGCCCGAATCAATCGGTTATGACTCATCGATGGCAACCGCACATAGTTACACCACGCTACCATAACCTATTTTATTCTAATACGAAATGTTGTATTTGTCAAGAAAATTTATGTTATTTAACTACTATTTATATTGTAAAAGGAAATAAATGTTGCAATTTGTATAATAATATATTATCATCAAAGTAACAAAACATATCTCCCCCATTTAAGGATGTGAAATTATGACTTTGGTAAATAAGATTTCAAGAATTTTATGCTTTCCAAGTACCGACGAAAGATTAAAATTTCAACTTCGTTTTGCATATCGTTTATCTAAAATTGAAGGCGGCAAATTTGATGATTTATTAAATTCGGTATGCGATAAAGTTTTAGAGAAATTAGAGGTTTCAAAGATTATCGCTCCCGAAATCACCGAATTTTTTGAAAATGAGCTTGCTCCCATCTCCAAGGCAGCCAAGGAATACACACTTCACATGGTATCCCACGCCCACATTGGTATGTACTGGATGTGGGGATATCAGGAAACGGTAAACATCACTCTAAACACCTTCCGCACCATGCTCCGCCTTATGGAGGAATATCCCGAATTCACCTTTTCACAGTCCCAGGCATCCACCTATGAGATTTGCGAAAAACACGATCCGGAACTCTTTGATGCCATTGTCAAGAGGGTAAAAGAAGGTCGTTGGGAGGTTTCTGCATCCACCTGGACCGAGGCCGATAAAAATCTTCCTTCAGGGGAAAGTTTAATTCGACACAATCTTTATACAAAACAATATATGAAGGAGAAGTTTGGTCTAAACTCAGAGGATCTTTGTATTGATTTCGAGCCCGATACCTTCGGTCATTCTGCCTTCGTTCCTGAAATTCTAAACAAAGGCGGGGTTAAATATTACTATCATTGCCGCGGTAAAGAACTTGAATATGCTTACGTATATAAAGCTCCATCGGGTGCTAAGATTTTGTGTTATCAAGATCCTTATTTTTATGGCAGTGCCATTTCTGAATACACCATTGAAACGGTGCCCGATATGTTTGAAAAGCGTGGCACCAAAACTGCTCTTTTCGTTTACGGCGTCGGCGACCACGGCGGTGGTCCTTCAAGAAGGGATATTGAAACCATAAAACGGCTCCAATCCTTCCCTATTGCACCGAAGGTTCTTTTCAGCAGTTACAAGAACTTCTTTACAGAACTTGAAAAGGATATTGATAAATTCCCCGTTTACGATACCGAAAGGAACTTCCTTTTTACCGGTTGTTATTCATCCCAATCGGAGATTAAAGCGGGAAACAGAATTTGTGAAGATAGATTATTCACTGCTGAAACTATGTCGGCAATTTCAACCATTCTTGCCGATACCAAACCTTATACCACCCTCTTTAGTGATGCCTGGAAAAAGGTGCTGTTTAACCAATTTCACGATATTCTCCCCGGTTCTTGTGTAAAAGACAGCCGTCATCACGCTCTTGGTGTGTATCAGGAGGCACTTGGTATTATAGATACCCGTCAAACCAAGGCACTTCTTGCTCTCGCTAACTGTATTGACAGTTCTGAATATACTTTTGATGACGATAAAAACGGTATTTCTGAGGGTGCCGGTGTTGGTTTTGGAAGTCCTCTTGCTGACGCAGATTTTCACACCGCAGCCGAATACGGTCGGGGTAAGACCAGGGTCATTCACATATTCAATCCCACCGCTTTTGACAGGGATGAGGTTACCGAAATTATAGTTTGGGACTGGAACGGGGACGTATCCCGTCTTATTTGCGAAAACACTAAAGGTGAAAAGCTTCCCTATTCTATGAGAGACCCTAAGGGGGGATATTGGGGACACTACTTTGTAAGATTTGCGGTTAAGGTAAGTGTACCTGCCTTTGGTGTATCCACCCTTATTGTCAGAGAGGGAGAATGCACCGATATTGCTCCCGTTATTTCTGAAATCCCAGACAATATTAACAGGGTGGAATATGCTAAACCCTTCCTTTTAGAAAACGATTTGGTAAAAGCCGAGTTCGACAGCGATATGTGTCTTACATCCTTTACCGATAAAAAGACGGGCAAGGAATATGTCAATGCTCCAGCAGGATATTTTGAATGTTACGTAGAAAACGGCAACGGTCCTATGGCAAGTGCCTGGAGTGAAACGTCTCCTATATACACCGAAAACATCAACAGGGTTGGAAAGGTTTATGTTGACCTTAAAAAGATTGCCGAGAGGGGTATTGCATCCCCCACCCGCAGTCAGATTTCATACTCAATAAACTATAATCACACCATAATCAACGTAACCGTTACCCTGCCCATTGATTCAAGTGTTCTTAAATATGATATTGAGGTGGATTGGCGTGAAGAGGGTGTTCACCTTAAAGAGATTCCATCTTTCAGAATGTTTTTCCCTCTTGCCTACTCGCCAAATGAATACCTGCACGAAGTTCCCATGGGACTTGCAAAGCATCCCCCTCTTTATCACGATATCCCCGGTCGTTCCTTTATCTTTGCTCCCCGTGATGAAAAGGGCGTCGCGGTATTGTGTGACGTTCAGGGTGCTTATCGTGGATGGAAGGACACCCTTTCGGTTACACTCCTTCGTTCCACCGCTTTGCCCGATATTATCCCCGAACACGGAATTCATAAATTCAGGGTTGGAGTGGGTATTTTGCCCCCTTCTGATATGGAACTTTACAAGGCAGCCAATTCCTTTATTCATCCCCTACCCTACGCTTCGGTTGTACCTCACAAGGGTACGCTTCCCACCGACGGACAGTTTATGAAGGTGGACGGTAAGGTGATAGTATCAGGAATTAAGTCCCCCGAAAATTCAAACAGCAAGGATATGATTATCAGATTTTACAGTTTATCCGACACCGAGCAAAAGGTGAAGATATCCTTTGCTAAAACTCCTGTAAAAGCTCAGCTCGTTAATAGTTTAGAGATTGCTTTGGGTGATTTAGAAATTAATGGTAATGATATTCTTATTAATACCCCTGCCCTTGAAATCACCGCTATTAAGGTTGATTTCTAATTAAATATAAAAAGCTTACGCCCCGCATAAAAAATGTGCGGGG
>JAZQJN010000173.1:0-3999 GCA_045541655.1 Acutalibacteraceae bacterium | reverse complement strand
GTCATTGAAACTTATATTGGGCTTATCAAGACGCATTATGCCCCCCATTGACGTGGTATTTAACACCGCACCAAAGATAAACTCATCTTCAATAACATTCCCATCATAGTTTACCTTGATGTCAAAGGAATATATATTACCAAGAGATCTCGCACCCTCTAATATATAGGCAAGATGTCCCAGGGTGTTCTTTAATTGTTGAGGGGTTTTATAAGAGGTTTCGGTAAAGGCACCAAAAGATGCAATATAGTTAAAATATTTATCCTCATTAAATAGTCCCAAATCATACTTTTTAGGGGGATTTGTAACGGCAAACCGTGCCGATTTAATAATACTCTTAGGAAGTTTCAAACTGGTGGCAAGGTCGTTGGTACTTCCCGCCGGAATATATCCAACAGGGATATTCGTACCGCTTCTCATAACGCCCTGCACGACCTCGTTGAGAGTGCCATCTCCCCCGCAACAAACCACGAGATCAAAATCGGCACAATGTTTTTCTGCGATTTCGGCACCGTGTCCGCTTCTCTCGGTGGGATAAACGGTAACAATGTATCCCTCTTGTGAAAACATCTGAATTATTCTAAAGACATAAGATTTTGCTCTCATTTTTCCTGCGTTGGGGTTGATAATAAACAAAAGCTTTTTCAATTAAAGGACTCCTTATTTGAAGATATAACCTATGTTCTTTTGGAAAACACACATCCACAATAATCTTGTCGATATAAATCGTACTTTTTGGATAGTTCAATGGAGGTTTTATATCCGTTCTTTTTCTTAAAGTCAGACGGAAGATATTTTGAGCCAAATTTTTGCGACGCCATTTCTCCTGACATATTTACCAAATCGGCATTTTTATGAGGACTTAAGGTAAGGGTGGTGGCAAATAATTCATAACCATTTTCAGTACAAACACGGGCTGTTTCATCCAGTCGCAGAGAAAAGCAAATCTCACAACGTTTACTCTTTTCCGGTAATTCTTCCATCCCTTTTACAGAATCAAAAAACAAATCATTTTCATATTTACCACAAATTAGTTTTATATTATAATCCCCTTCAGTATTAAGCAAATCAATAAGGCGTTTTTGTTCATCCAGACGCTTTGTGTATTCTTCTTCGTTAGTGATATTGGGATTGTAAAAGAATACAGTAATATCAAAATATTCACAAAGATAAGTAAGCACATAGGAGGAACAAGGGGCACAACAACTGTGTAGTAAAAGAGAAGGTTTATGGTTGAGTTTTTTTATATACTCATCCATTTCCAGTTGATAATTCCTTAATGCAGACATAATATCTTTTTCCTACTTCTTCCCTGTTACACTATAAATAATTTTGAATATTTCGGCGAGAACTGTGGGGATAACGGACAATATAATCACAGTCAGCCACTTATTTTCAAGGGGAACTGTACCAAATACCGACATCATAAAAGGTACGGTAAGGGTCATTATTACAAGGCCTGATGACAAAATCATAGCTGCAAGTTGCCAAAGATTTGCTTTATATCGTCTGAAATCCCATATAGGAAGTCGGGTTGAAAGGGCAAAAGATGCAAAAATGTGAGAAAACGCCAACGTAGCAAATCCCATTGTTTTTGCAGTTTCTATATCGGTTGCCTTTCCTATTCCAAAACCGATAAGGGTCATCACGGTGCTTAATAATCCTAACGCACCAACGATATAATAGAAATTCTTTGAAAAGAATTTTTTATCTTTATTCACAGGGGTTTTCATTATATCCTTAGTGGGTTCCCCGCTACCCAAGGCAAAGGCGGGTAATATATCTATAACAAAAACAGTAAACACAAGTTGCAGAGCAAAAAGCGGAGATGTTTGCCATATCAACATTGTTAAGATAAAGGAAAGGATAATGCTAAGTTTACATCCGAGTAAATACTGAACACTTTTTCGAATGTTATTGTAGATATTTCTTCCCATTTCAATACATTTAACAATGGTAGAAAAGTTATCATCCTTAATGGTTACATCGGCTGCATCCTTTGCAACGTCAGTACCATTATCACCCATAGCACAACCGATATCGGCCGCCTTCAAAACGGGAGCATCGTTAACCGAATCACCGGTCATAAGAACCACTTCACCCTTGTTGCGATAGGCATCAATAATGCGAATTTTTTGTTCGGACGTAACACGAGAATAGACAGAAATATCATCAATACGGTTAAAGAATTCCTCATCACTGATCTGAGAAAGTTCCTCTCCCGTAATAACAGCGTTATCATCTGATAATATGCCCATATTTTTGGCGGAGGATACTGCGGTAGAGAGTTGATCCCCTGTCATCATAACAACCTTAATACCTGAATTCCTGCATCGTTCAAGAGCGGTATAAACCTCATCACGCGGGGGGTCGGTAAGACCTATAAGACCACCAAACATAAGTCCGCACTCAAGCTCTTCGGAGGTAGGTTCAGCGGGGGTATCGCCCAACGGTTTAAAGGCAACGCCGATAACACGCATTGCATTAGCCGCCATTTTTTCGGCAGCTTCGTTTACCTTTTGGGCATCTACATTCACACATTTTTCAATAAGAATATCGGGAGAACCTTTAACTATTGCTACAGGTTTTCCATCTATCATATTTACGGTTGTTTTTATCTTTCTTTCAACAGTAAAAGGAATTACAGACACCCTTGGATACATACTATCCAAAGTTTCCTTATTTACTTCTGCATATTTCATCGCAGCAAATACAATTCCTGCTTCGGTATGATCCCCTATTTGCACTTCCTGACCGTTAACAAGAGATACGTCACCATCACAACACATTGCCGCCATCATAATGGCATTTTTGTGTTTCTTAGTAAGGGTTTCTTCTGAAATGGGGATAATTTCTTCTCCGTCAAAAAATTTAACTGCGGTCATTTTGTTTTGGGTAAGGGTACCAGTTTTATCAGTACAAATCACCGAGACGTTACCCAAATTTTCCATAACGTAGGGACTATCTATAATGGCATTCTTTCTAACCATTCTCTTAATACCAAACAAGGTTACAAAGGTGATTAGAGCGATTATTCCCTCGGGGATTGCTGCGGAAGCAAGTGCCGCCGCTGTCATAAACATTTCGGTGAACTTTTCGAATAATCCGCCATTTACAAAAATCATACCTATAGCGAACAAGAAAACACAAATACATATCATTATATATGAAAACATTTTACCTTTTGATTTTATATGACTTTGTAAAGGCGTTAACTTAATTTCAAAAGTATGTTCTATTTTGGAAATTTTACCAAATTCAGTATGAACTCCCGTTGCAACGGCAACTACTTTTGCATGTCCACCCGTTACAACGCATCCCGAATACACCATATTGGCTCTTTCGCTCATTGGAGTAAGGTCGGAAAGAACAACCCTTGCATCTTTATCAACCGTTACAGGTTCCCCTGTTACCACATTTTCATCACAACGGAAGTCTTCGCACTCTATTATTCTGCCATCTGCAGGAATCTGATCTCCTTCGCAAAGAAGAATAATATCTCCAGGAATAATGTCTTTTACAAGAATGCTGACTTCATTATTATTTCTAATAACAGTGGCTTTTGCTCCCGACATTACCTTTAATGAATTAAGGGACTTTTCTACCCTGTTTTCCTCTAATACGCCAAAAACAGCGTTGAGAATTGTAATTAGGATAATAAGTACAAAATCAACACCATTGCCCTCACTTGATAAACTAACAACAAAAGATAATAATGCTGCAATCATCAAGATAACAGTGGTTACATTCTTAAATTGATATATTAACTTCAAGAAAAAATTTTGTTTTTTTGTATTGGAAAGGGTATTCTTTCCATATTTCTTTGTGCCCGCCGATATTTGTTCATTAAAAAGCCCGGTTTCTTTCGAAGTGCCGAGCTTTTTTAGTACATCATCGACAGAAGAACTGTGCCATATCATAACAACACATTCCCTTCGACTTTATATTTTATTCAACTGAGATGATAAAGTAGTAAACGGGTTGACCGCCGTCAATAGT
>JAZQJN010000172.1:0-8638 GCA_045541655.1 Acutalibacteraceae bacterium | reverse complement strand
GATGCACCAATCATAGCGATGGTTTCGGGGGGGCAGTCGGGATCAACCGACATAACGGTACAAACGATGGATACGTCGTTTCTCATATCCTTGGGGAAAAGGGGACGCATAGGACGGTCGATAACACGGGAGGTAAGGATTGCCTTCTCGGTGGGACGGCCTTCACGACGCATAAAGGAGCCGGGAATACGACCTACTGCGTAAAGTTTTTCTTCAAAATCAACCGAAAGGGGGAAGAAATCTACGCCCTCACGGGGTTTTTCAGAAATGGTTGCGGTACAATGTACTGCGGTTTCGCCGTAGCGGATAAGACAGGCACCGGAGGCAAGTTGAGCCATTTTACCGGTTTCAACAACCAAGGGTCTGCCAGCAAGAGTGGTTTCAAAAGTTCTTGCATTTTCAAACATTTTTTTGTCCTCCAAAATTTAATATATTTGATGAAGAACACCCTGCTTTGTTTCGCCACCTTTTGATGACGAGAATGGAGAATTGAAAATATAGACTGCCAAAAGAATCCACATTTTCAATTGTCCATTCGTCTAAGCAGGTGTATTCTTATATCCTAATCTTTTTACTCAAAATTGAGCAATGGGCGGACTCTTATAAAAGTGTCCGCCCACGTTTTGTTTCTTATTTACGGATACCGAGTTTTGCAATGATAGAACGATATCTTTCAATATCTTTCTTAGCAAGGTATGCCAAAAGATTACGACGATGACCTACCATTTTGAGGAGGCCACGACGGGAATGATGGTCCTTCTTGTGAACCTTAAGATGCTCGGTAAGTTCGTTGATGCGTTGGGTAAGAACAGCAATTTGAACTTCGGGGGAACCTGTGTCGCCTTCGTGGGTGGCATAGGTCTTAATGATTTCTTGTTTCATTTCGTTGGTCATTTTTATCACCTTTTTTATAATATTTCTCCGCAAACTGAGCCATCGGAGGTGACCCGAAAAGCTAAGAATGGGCAGATACATAGTATTTTAGCACACTTTATCCGTTTTGTAAAGTGTTTTTTCAAAATTTATTTTGTTTCCTTACTTTGGCTTTTTTCTGCCAACTTCTCAAGGGCAATTTTGCGAATATATTCTTTTTCTTTTTCTTTGAATTCTACCGCGTTTTTAAGGACGAAATTCCTTGTTTCTTTACCGTAAAAGGCACCTTTAATTCCAAAATATCCGCCAAAGAAAATATTGTAGCAAATATTCCAGAAACAACCGCTTTCATCTTCAAAATGTTCGGGGATTTTATGGGGTTTTTCGCGTATTTCTTTACTGTAATCAAAATAGGTATTTGAAAAGCAGACGTTTAGGAAGGCAAGAAAGAGAAAAAACACACCAATCGCAACAAATATAATGGCATATCTGCTGATTACGTGCTGTAAGGGCTTCCACAAAAGGATACCGCCGAAGACGGAAAACAGGATGCCGATGATGCATCTTACAAGGGCGGATTTTCTCCAACATCTGCCTTGAAAAACAAGACGGTCAGATAAAATCTCAACCAAGTTTTTCTCATCCATAGTATTCCTCTCCTTCTTATATCTACTATTTATAATACTCTTTGCATATACATTTTACAAGTATTTTTTTCGGAGATGATATTTATGCTGATGAAAAATCCCACCAAACGAAAAATTATCATATTTTTAATAGCATCCCTTATCTTCACCCTATTAATATTTATAGCAGATATCACCGTTCCCGACGGACTTCTTCCCGTTTCGGTGAGTGTCAGTGCCTCCGACGATATGGAAAGGGCAAAATTCCTTTTATCCTACGGCTGGGAGGTTTCCACCGTGCCTTTAGAGGTGGTGCAGGTAACTATTCCCAACGAGTTTAACGAGGTGTATAAAAAATATAATCAACTTCAAATATCTCAAGGGTTTGACCTGTCAAACTACAAGGGCAAGGCGGTAACCCGATACACCTATTCCATCGTAAATTATCCCGACGGAATAGAGAACGTTCGGGCAAACCTTCTGGTTTACAAAAACAAGGTTATCGGCGGAGATATTTGCACCCTTGATATTCGGGGCTTTATGCATTCCTTTGACTCCTCCGCCGATAAAACAGGCATTATAAATCCGACTTTTTATGTTATGAGTGAAGACGCATGAAAAAGATATTAACCATCATTTTATCCCTTTGCATTTTTATCTCCTCTGCCCTGTGGTGCAACGCCTCAGCCCCCGCCATTTCGGGAGGAGGGATAATTCTTATGGATACAAATTCAAGATATATTTTTTATGAAAAGAATATCCATAAAAGAATGTCCATGGCATCCACTACCAAGATAATGACGGTGATACTTACCATTGAAAGCGGGAATTTGGAAAGGGAAATCACATTCACTAAAGATATGATTGCCGAGGGCAGTAATATGGGGCTGAAAATCGGGGATAGGGTATCCCTCTATTCATTGTGCGTCGGGATGATGCTGTCATCAGGCAACGATGCCGCCAATGCCGCGGCAATATCGTTGGGAGGGACTATCACCGACTTTTGCAAACTTATGAACGATAAGGCAAAGGAATTGGGAATGAAAAACACATCCTTCGAGACCCCCTCAGGACTTGACGGAGAAAACCATTATTCCACCCCCTACGATATGGCACTTCTCGCCATTTACGCTATGAAAAATGATACATTTAGGGAACTTGCATCGGCAAAATCGAAAAGGATATCCTTCGGCACACCAAAGAGGGAGTGTACATATTATAATCACAACAAACTTTTATCATCCTACAAGGGAACGGTAGGGGTCAAGACGGGATTTACCAAAAAATCGGGGCGGTGTTTGGTATCTATGGCAGAGAGGGATGGTGCATCATTGGTCTGCGTTACCCTGAATACTGGGGACGACTGGAACGTACATAAAAAACTTTTTGATTACGGATTTATGCAGTATATCGATTTTAACACCAAAACGGATATAGCCCTCTCAAATATACCCCTTGTAGGGGGAGAAAAATGCACCGCCGAGGTTCATATTGAAAAGGATATTATCAAAATTCCCGCCCAAATAAAGGATAAGATTAAAACTTCAGTACAGATTGAACCCTTTGTATATGCACCAACCTGCAAGGGTGATATGGTTGGAGAATATTTTTGTTGTTATAAGGATAAAGAAATATACCGAGGAATGATAACAGTAAACGAGGACACATCTATAAAATATTGTAGCCCCATAAAATTATTTTGGGAGAAATTTTGGTTAAGTTTCAAAAGATTGATATAAAATAACCCCTGCGATAGATTATCTACCGCAGGGGATTTTTATTGATTATTGGTTATTTGAAGGTAGCTAAATACCACCACAAATCACTTTACCATCTAAATAATCATAATACCAATCGGGTGGGGTAATCATCATGGTATCAAAGTCAATAAGTTCATTATCTTTACCTGCACCGTTCTTGGTTGCGATGATGTTGTCGAAGTAAATGTAGGTATAGTCGGGAGCTGTGAGATATCCATTTTCAAGAATTTCTTCGCAGTCATAGATGTCGGTTAATAAAAATCTAATACGGTTAATATCGGTTAAAGAACCATCAAATTCACTGAATGCACTAACGGGTATTTTAACGTGATACCATCTTTTGCCGGGTATCCAAGAAGTATTCAAACCCCAGTTGGCACCGTTTATAGCGGCGGTATCGGTAGCGATATCAATATTCAAATTGCAAACAATTTCAATGCTAGAATATATATCAAACTCAATGCAATTATAAGCCGAAAGGTCAACCGAGTCGGGGAAAGTGTAGTTTAACATCATTTGATTTCCCGAGGTGTTAATGCAGTAAGAATAATCCCCCTCGGTTGGGGCGGGATGACCAAGGGCACCATACTGCGAAACGGGACCCCAGTGATTTCCATCCTGTTCGGTGTAAATTCCGCAACCCTCACTGGTTTCACAATCAAAAAGCATAAGGGTATCGGGGAGATGTGCTACTTCCACGGGGAATTTTGTAATTTTACCAACCGAATATTGAAGAACAAGTAAGGCATCTTGTGCAGTAACAACATCATCACCATTAACATCGGATTTTGTTGTATTACCAAGAAAAACTTTACCAACAGCGTGTTGAAGAACACAAAGTGCATCTGCTGCATCAATACAGTAATTATTATCGGCATCGCCGTACATCGTGATGCTAGGAGGAGTAGGGGGAGTTGGGAGAATATCCCATTCAATGTAGGGGTCTAACATCATTGTATCGTAATCAATAAGTTCGTTATCCTTACCTGCATTACCTGTAGTGGCAATAACATTGTCGAGGTGAAAATCGGACCAAAGAGGATTTACAAGTAGGCCTGTTTCCCATAATTCATAAGTATCGAAAATCTTTGTGAATTTGAAAACTACTTGGTTAATATTACTTATACTGCCACCATAAGTTTCGGTGAAATTACCAAAGGCAGAAACGGGTATTTTAACATGGGTCCATTTGTCAGGGCAAAACCAAGCTTCTTTCATTTTCCATGTTGCACCTACGGTGTCGGCAACATCGGAACAAAGCCCAACTTCAAAATCAGCAAAAAGATTATCGGCAAAATAAATATCAAACTCAATGTATTCGTATTTGGTAGCATCAAGTGTTTCGGGAAGAGTATAATACAGTGCTGCTTTATCGGTGCTTGACATAACAAGAAAAGAATACTCCCCTTGCACAGCCTCAGGCCATCCGTTCTTTGCACTAACAGGCCCACCAATTCGTCCCCAACCTGTAGGGGTTTCGCAACCTTTATCGGTTTCGGCATCGAAGATCATATAGACATCCTCGTCAGCATCGCTAACTACAACCGTACATTCGTCATAGGCATAGGCACCAAATCCGCCACGTTCTACCTTAACAACGGTTGTGCCTGTTTTAAGTGCAGTAATTACAGCGGTTTGATTTACCAAATTATCAGGAAATGCCACATTACCCTCTTCACCGCCGGTAAGTTGCAAACTTACAATCTCGTCATCGGTTACAGTCCAGGTTTCGTAATTAGGGTTCCCAGTCGGAACAGAAGTTTCATACACCAAATTTACTTCCGAAATATTAAGTTCTGCTTGTTCCCCGACTTTAAGATAAATAATCTCTTTGTCGAGGGTTACGTAAGACTCATTTTCCTCTGCACTGGCAGGGACAATAATTGACAGGCATAATATAAGGGTTAAAAGAATCGCTATAACTTTTTTCACAGGGTACATCTCCTTTTCAATTAAATTATATAAAGTAAAATTCCTATTCTATCAAATGAATTCTCTGGGGAACGCGTCAATTTTACCAACCGAATATTGAAGAACAAGCAAGGCATCTGAAGCATTGATTTCGCCGTTCCCATCAACGTCGGCATTAGCAAGGGGAATACCGGTAAGGATAATCTTATCAACAGAATGTTGAAGAACTGCTAAAGCATCGGTTGCATCAACCACTCCGTTATCATCAGCGTCACCCCATACAATTTCAGGGGGAGTGGGATAATCGGGGGGAACAGGAGTCCAAGGATCCTGAGGCCACCATTCAGGTAAGCCGTCTACAAAAATAGTATCCAAATCAATTAATTGATTATCACCGCCTGCATCACCGGTGGTAGCAACAATGTTATCAAGATAAATGTAGGTATATACGGGAGTTTCGGGATAACCTTCATCAACTAGCTTATCAAGGTCAAGAATATTTGTAAATTGTATTTTAATGCGATTGATATTATCTAAACTGCTTTCGGGGTATGCTTCGGAGAAACCACCGAATTCGGAAATAGGCATTTTGAAATGCACCCAAGTTTTTCCGGGGATACATACTTCTTGCATACTCCAAACAGAGCCATCAACATTAGAAACATCGGAGCAAAGTCCGAAAGTCCAGTTAAACATAACATCTAAATTTGCATAAATATCTAACTCAATGTATTCATATTTAGTGGCATCAAAGGTTTCGGGAAGATCAAAATATAAAGATGTTGATGATGTGGTAATATTTAATAAATAAGAATATTCGCCTTGAACAGGTGCAGGATGTTTTAATTCCTCAAGTTCTTTAACAGGACCATAACACCTACCGTAATACCAATCATCGGCGGCAATTTTCTCATCTAATTCGCAATCATAGACCAAATAGACCTCGCCGTCTGCATTGGCAGGGACAATAATTGACAGGGATAATACAAGGGTTAAAAGAATCGCTATAACTTTTTTCACAGGGTACATCTCCTTTTCAATATATTTGAGACCTTTCCATAATCATTATACATCAAAAAAATCAAAAAAGTCAATGTTTTTTTAGCAAAATGACTATGGGGCACCTATATTATACTCGTTTTGTAGAGCATTGTCAAGTAATAGAGCATATTTTATCATAAAATCAGAGGTGATTTGATGATTTCTTATGCTCCTTTTTATAAAACATTAAAGGAAAAAGGCGTTTCTACATACAAACTAATAAACGAATACGGACTTAGCCGAAGTTTACTGGACAGACTAAAACACAACCGTCCTATTAGTACGGTAACACTTAATGATTTATGCAATATTTTGCATTGTAGAGTTGAGGATATTTTAATTTTCACCGAGGATGAAATATAAAAAAACAGGTTGATAATTCAACCTGTTTTTGTTTTGTAATATATATTTGTTATTCATCTTCTTTGTGAAAAAAGTTCCAGACACTTTGGGCGGATTTTTCGGTCATACCTTCACAGGATTTGAGTTCATCCACCGATAGTTTCGAAATTTTTTCCACCGAGCCGAACTTGATTGTTAAAAGTTTTGCCCGTTTTTCGCCGATGCCCTCAATCTCGGTCAGTACCGAATTAAGGGTAGCATTTTTTCGCCTTAATCTATGATAATCAATGGCGTAGCGGTGGACTTCCTCCTGAATTTCCGAGATAAGTGTAAAGACACTTCGGGTTTGTTTTATTTCAATTTCTCCCCGTATTCCTACCATACAGTCGGTTTTATGGTGAGAGTTTTTAACCATACCAAAGAGGGGAACAGATGCAAAATCTCCCGTCATTTTGGGCAGTACCGCAGATATTTGTCCTCTACCGCCGTCAAGCAAAATAAGGTCGGGGAGTTTGCCAAAGCCCTCCTTTGTGTCTTTATTTTTTTCGTATTCGGCAATTCGGCGTTCCATAACCTCCGCCATAGAGCCGTAGTCATCCTGACCGTCGAAGCCCTTTATCTTGAACCGTTTATAGGCCTTTTTAAAGGGCTTTCCGTTTTTGAAAACCACCATACCCGCCACGTTTTCATCCCCCGCGGTGTGGGAGATATCGTATGCCTCAATATATTCGGGTGCCTTGTTAAGGCCTAAAAGAAGTGCAAGTTCATCCAGCACCGCTTGTCCTCGATTACCTCTTCCTTTGCCAAGAATAAGTCGTTCGGATGCGTTATCTCTGCACATCTTCACAAGGGCAAACTGCTCACCCTTTTGAGGGATAACTATCTTCACGTTTTTGCCCGATTTTTCCGATAGAAAACGGGTAATAAGGGGGATGTTTGATATATCTCCATCCAGAGTAATTTGTCTTGGGATGTTTCGTTCTGCCGAATAAAAACTTAAAACAAATTCTTCCCGAGTTTCGGGGGAGTCGGAATGATTTTCAAGGATAAAATGTTCATCATCATACAGACGGCCGTCGGCAAAATGGAAAACCTCCACACACATTTTATCGGCGGTAAAGGCAAATCCAAAAACATCCTGTTCTTTAACGGGGGATGATACAATTCTCTGTTTTTCTCTCGCTTTTTTAATGGCGTTGATGCGATCTCTTAACTTCGCCGCCTTTTCAAATTGCATATTCTCGGCGGCGGCATACATTTTCTTTTCAAGTTCGGCAATAATTTCTTTATCCCCATCCTTAATAAAGCGGATAGCACCCTCCACCAGTTCGTTGTAATCCGAAAGGGATACCTTCCCCGAACAGGGGGCACAGCATATACCGATAGCGTGATTAAGACAGGGACGTACTTTTGCTTTTGCATCAAAATTCTTGTTGCATTTTGGTAGCATAAAGATATTTTTGGCGGTCTCTACCGTCTGATTTACCACCCATCCCGAATTGTAGGGGCCGATGTATTTAGCACCGTCGTTTTTTATCATCTTTTCGGCGGTGATGTTTCGCCATTTATCATTTGATATTCTGATGTAGTGATATCCCTTGTCATCTTTGAGAAGGATGTTGTATTTTGGAGTGTGTTGCTTAATTAAGGATGCCTCTAAAATAAGTGCCTCAAATTCGCTGGTGCAAACGATATAATCAAAATCCTTAACGTGATCCACCATACTTTGCACCTTTGGGGATTCGTGCCCCGCCTCGCGGAAGTATTGGGATACCCTGTTTTTGAGTTCCCTCGCCTTACCGATATAAATGATTTTATCCCCTTCCCCCTTCATAATGTAAACACCCGGGGAAAGAGGCAAGGATAACGCCTTTTCACTTAAAGTTTTAAGGTTAGGGTTCATAAATTTCTCCTAAATAGAGGGATAAAAAGTTATTTTGCTTTTGCTAAACCTTCTTTGAAAAAGTTAAGAATAGATTCAATATCCCTGTTATTAAGTTTTGTCCCATTTGACAAAGCAAATCCATATGTTAAAAATGATCTAGTAATTTCCAGAGCATTATTGATGTTTGGTTGATCTTTGCT
>JAZQJN010000171.1:0-9866 GCA_045541655.1 Acutalibacteraceae bacterium | reverse complement strand
AAACGAGGGCGGGTTTTTCGGGTTCTATATTTGCCCATCCGTCAACGATATCGAAACCGAAGTTAAATTTTTCGGGAACGTTAACGGTATAGTTCTCATAAAAATCCTCATAGGATGAAAACTCTGTACGGGGGAGATATTTTTCTAAAATGGGATTGCTTTTATTTTCCATTTAATCTTAAACTCCTTTAATTACTCCAAGATTACGGTAAGGAATGAGGCGGTATCATCTATTGCACTTTGACCGTGGGGGACACGAGGGTCAAAATAGATAGAGTCGCCCTCTTCCAGAATATGTTCCCTGTTACCTACGGTAACCTTTACCTTGCCCGAGAGAACATAGTTAAATTCCTGTCCCCCGTGCATAACGGGTGCGGGTTCCTTATCACAAGGTTCAATGGTAACAAGCATTGGTTCCATAATTCTGCCGATGTAGTTGGATGCAAGGGATGTAAAAGAATATCCTTCATAACGCTCCACCTTAACACCGTTGCCCTTACGCACCACGGTCTGGGTGTTCATTCGGGGGCTTTCACCGGTTAAAAGCACGGTGAAGTCGGTGCCGAGTTTTGCGGCTATTTCGTAAAGGGCAGAGATGGGGATATCCACCTGACCGTTTTCGTAACTTAAATATTTTTCCACCGAGATAGAAAGGTCAGTTGCCATTTCTTCAGGTGAAATTTCTAAAATCTCACGGAGTTCCTTTATTCTTGCGGGGATTTGTGCAAGGTCTTTATTCATAAATTTTCCGCCTTTCTCAAAGTGATTTTCAAGAAAACGATAGTATCGCATTATAATAACTATACTATTATATATACATCCCTTTGGATTGTCAAGTTTTTTTGGCTTTTTGATACCCGGGTTACAAATTAAGAATAAGTTGTTACATTTGGGATGAAAAAGTGGATGAAGATGGGATTTTGTGAGGTAAAATTGTTATAATCTGGAGCAGAGGGAAGGGGATTTATTACAAAAATGGCGTGTTTTATTAGTAAAACTGCACAATCAAACCCCTTAAAATGTCAATTTTGTTTGTGAATTATGTGGAAAGTGGCTCAAAAAGGTTGCATTTTTGTAACAATTCGTTATAATAGTCAAAGTGGTTACAAAATTGCAACTATTTCGGGAATTCCCGAACAAAGGAGTTTTATTTTTGAGTAACAGTACCGAACAACAGAATATTGTCGGTTTTTCTAACCGACTTAAAGATACTGTAACATCCTCCCATAAAAAGGTTACAGGTGCTATTAAAAAATCCACCGCAACCCTCTCACAATATCTCATTCGTGCTTACGAGGATGAAAAATCCCCCTTGCGTCTTATTTGGTGGAAAGTTATCCCCGCAATTGTATCTTTTTGTATTGTATTTGCTGTAGTGGCAGTTTGGATGCCCGTTACCTTTGCTTACGAAGTTAAGGTAGATGGAAAAACTGTTGGTTACGTATCTAATGAAGATACTTTCCAAGCCGCTTGTGATAGCGTTAACCAACGTCTTGTAGAAGACACCCTTTCCGTAAACCCCTACTATTTTGAAAGAATAGTTGTAAGCGGTGATGTTGACAATATCCCTTCCATTTACGAAAACCTTATTACTACCCATAACTTTGGTGAAGCATGCGGTCTTTACGTAAACGGAGAACTTGCTCTTGTTGCTCCCAACAGGGCGGAATTTGTTGAAGCGGTAGATATCGCAATTCAAGCGTATTATGGTTATTCAAATCAAGATGCAATCTGCTCTGATGACCTTAAATTTGTTGAGGGACTTTTTGATATCAGTTCCTCTAAATATATGGAAACTCCCGACATTGCGAGAATTTCATCCGTTATTACCGTATGCACCGCAAGTGTCGAAACCGTTGTTGAGGAGGTTCCTTTCGAGACTGTTAAAATATCCGATTCCTCTAAACCTCAAGGATATGAATACACCTCTGTATCGGGCATTACCGGTAAAAACAAGGTAACATATAAAGTTTTCTATCAAAACGGCGTTGAAATCAAACGCGAAGTAATTAAGAGCGATGTTGTATCTGCTCCCCGTGATAAAAAAGTTGTTGTGGGTACTAAACCTTTCACCGCAGGTCCTAACGGAACAAACGGTGGCAACGCTAAGTTCTTCTGGCCCGTTGCAAGGGTAGCAAACTCATATGTTTCTGCTTATTGGGGCGATGGAAGAGGCCATACCGCAGTGGATATTTGTGCTCCTTTAGGCACTCCTATCTATGCAGGTGAAGCAGGAACGGTTGTTGAGGTGAATATCCATAGCGGCGGATATGGTCAGTATTTCATTATTGACCACGGAAACGGATATCAAACCCTTTATTCCCATTGTAGTGCAATGTTTGTAAAGGTTGGTCAAAAGGTTACCCGCGGACAAAATGTCGCTGCTGTTGGTGAAACCGGAAGAGCTACCGGCACTCATCTTCATTTCGAAGTCAGAGTAGGCGGAGTTAAGGTTGACCCCGCACCCTATTTGGGATTATACAAATAAAAAACAGGTTTAAGACGGTGAGATTTTCTTGCCGTCTTTTTTGTTTGTCGCAATAAAATGGAGAAGATAAATGGCGGTGAGTTAAAGCACATCGTAGGGCAGGGGCTTGCTCCTGCCGAAAGTTATAGATTGACTATCAGTGAAAGTGTTTTTAACTAAGTCCGTTGTGTTTTATTCTATGTTCCCTTTTCGTTTAAACAACGGCAGGAGCAAGCCCCTGCCCTACAATATATTTGTAATTTATTTTATTGAAAAAATATGTAGTAAAATATAGCAGGATATGGTATAATAATTATATCAACCAAAAGGGGCTTTATTATGAATTATTTTGAAGCTGAACTAAGAGTAAAACAACTGCGGGAGGAGATAGAATATCACTCCAACCGCTATTATAATATGGACTCCCCCGAAATCTCCGATTATGAGTACGATATGCTGAATAACGAACTCAAAAAACTGGAGGAGGAGCACCCGGGACTTGTAACCCCCGATTCTCCCACCCAAAAGGTAGGAGGAAAGGCATCGGAAAAGTTTTCTCCCGTTGCCCACGCCGTTCCTATGGAAAGTTTGCAGGATGCCTTTTCTTTTGAGGAACTTTATGATTTTGACCGCCGTGTCCGTTCGGCGGTAGAAAATCCCGAATACGTTGTCGAACCGAAAATCGACGGATTATCGGTATCCCTCCACTACAAAAAAGGACGTTTAGAGGTGGGTTCCACCCGAGGCGACGGTGCGGTGGGCGAAAACGTAACCGAAAACATTTTAACCATTGAGAACGTGCCTAAAAAGTTGAATATCCCCGTTGATGAAATTGAGGTCAGGGGAGAGGTCTATATGCCACAGAGCAGTTTTCTCGAACTTCTTGAAATGCAGGAGTTAAAGGGAGAAAAACTTGCAAAAAATCCCCGAAATGCCGCGGCGGGAGCCCTTCGTCAAAAGGATGCATCGGTTACCGCATCACGCAAACTCGACATATTTGTTTTTAATATGCAACAATGCTCCGAACCCGAAAAAGAATCCCACAGTCAAACCCTTGAGTATATGAAATCTTTGGGATTTAACATTGTTCCCTTTTATTCGGTGCATAGTGATATTCAGTCGGCAATATCCGCCATCACCGATATTGGAAACAAAAGGGGAGAACTGCCCTTCGATATTGACGGTGCGGTCATTAAGGTTAATGATTTGAACAGTCGAAAACTCCTTGCCAGTACCGCAAAATTCCCCCGATGGGCTATTGCCTATAAATACCCTCCCGAAGAGAAGGAAACCACCCTTTTGGATGTGGAAATAAATGTAGGCAGAACGGGGGTTTTAACCCCCACCGCAGTGTTCGAATCGGTGCAACTTGCGGGAACAACCGTATCGAGAGCGGTGCTTCATAATCAGGATTTTATATCCCAGAACGATATCCGAATTGGAGACGTTATAAGGGTGCGAAAGGCGGGGGATATTATCCCCGAAGTTACCGCATCGGTGAAGCATTTAGAAAATTCTGTCCCCTACGAAATGCCCAAGGTGTGTCCTTCCTGCAACGCTCCCGTTTTCAGGGATGATGAGGCAGCAATACGATGCAAAAATCCCGAATGTCCCGCCCAACTTATGCGAAATTTAATCCATTTTGCATCACGGGATGCTATGGATATCGAAGGTCTTGGCCCCGCGGTAATTAAGGCACTTGCAGAGAGGAATTTAATTAAAAATCCTGCCGATATTTACAACCTCAAAAAAGAGGATATCGCCGACATTGAGCGAATGGGCGAAAAATCGGCACAAAATCTTATTGATGCTATAGAAAAATCCAAAAACAATCCTCTGTGGCGACTTGTGTTCGGACTGGGAATAAGACATATCGGTGCAAAAGCGGCAAAACTTCTTGAAACCGAATTTGATGGGATGGATGACCTTTCCAACGCACCTTTAGACGCCCTTTGTAACGTTGAGGGAATAGGGGATATAATGGCACAGAGCGTTGTGGAATTTTTCTCCCTCGAAGGCACTAAAGAACTGCTTTCCCGACTTGAAAATGTGGGTGTAAATATGACCTCCACCCTCAAAAAGCAGGAGGGAATATTCACAGGAAAGACCTTTGTGCTAACGGGAACGCTTCCCACCCTTACCCGAAGTGATGCCACCGCCATAATCGAAAAAATGGGGGGTAAAACCGCCTCATCGGTATCCAAAAAGACCGACTTCGTTCTGGCGGGTGAGGCAGCAGGAAGTAAATTAGATAAGGCAAATAGTTTAGGAATAACCGTAATTTCCGAAGAGGAATTTTTATTAATGGCAAACGGTGAATAGATGCGATTTTAATCTGCCTCCCCTGTGCAAGGGGAGGTTTTGTTTTGATATTCTCGCGAATTACTCCCTTTTTTTGTAAAAGTAATATATTTTTAGTCATAATAACCAATTAAAATATTGTTCATTTGTAACAAATAACACTTGCAAAAAGATAGGAAGTGTGTTATATTTATTATGGATAGTGGGGTGGTATCCCCTCACAATATAACGAAAGGAATGATTTTATGAAGAAGATAATAAGTCTTATCCTCGCGGTATCACTTGTTATGTCGGTATTTGTAGCAGGAACATTCTCTGCTTCTGCAACAGATACTGTATTAGTATCCTTCGATACTCTTGCCAATTTTACCACCAGCTTCAATACCGGTATGGCTATCGAGGCAAATGAAATTAGAGAAGGTATTGGCTCAATGAGAATGGGTTTTACCATTCCTATAGGACAAACTGCCGGTGTTGGCGGTATGATGTTCTATGATTTCCCCACATCCCAAGACCTTTCTGCTTATGACACCTTCAAAATAGATGTTTATGTTCCCGGAGCAGAGTGCGGTGTTGGTAATGCAGAACGTTTTCAGGTTAACTTTGTATCCGACAAAGCACTTCAAGACGGTTTTAACTATGATCTTCGAATCGATAATGTTTTAGGTGGTTGGAATACATTCACATTTGACAAAGCCAACCCCAGTGCAACTGCAAACTCACCCAGCTGGTCAAATATTAATCGTATTCGTATCACTTGGTTCAATGACTCTCAAGTAATGAACAGAACCTTCTTCCTTCTCGACAATTTGAGAGCATCTACTGAGAGCACTCAACCCCCTGTTAGCTCTACTCCTGTTACCGAAGAGGATGGTTCCACCCTTCTTCTCGATTTCGATAACGGTCAAGGATATACTCCAATCTCTCCCTCCACTGCAGGTCTTGAGTACACTCTCAAAACCCAAGGTAACGGATCCTTTAAATGGGGTACCACAAATCCCACCGGTAGCGGAATGTTGTTCTATGACTATCCCTCCGGTGCTCAAGATTTCACAAATTATAATTCCTTCAAATTGGATGTTTATATTCCTCTTGAAAGAACTAATGCCGGCGGAATGCTTCAAATGAATTTCTGCTCTCCCGGTGGTAACGAACAAGATGGATATAACTTCGATATCCCCTTTGCTACTCTTAAACAGGGATGGAATACCATTACTATAAATAAGAGTGAATCGGGTGGCCCCGGTGCCGACTGGTCACAGATTTATCGTTTTAGATGGTACTGGATGAATGATAACCAAGAATCCATAGAATATTTCCTTTTCGATAACCTTCGCGGTTGTGTTTCCGAATCCTCCTCTACAACTTCATCCTCTACAACCTCCTCTACAACATCATCTGAAGTTGTAGATACTTCCATAGCACATACTCCTTACGTAGTAGATGACAACGACATTATGATTCATAATGCTGATAGTCTTAATGGTTGGTCCAGACAATTTTGGGCAGAAATTTCTACCGGCAAAAAACACGTAGAAGGCGAAAAATCGGTAGCAATGACCTCTACTATTGCCAATGGCCAAGCAAATAACATTGGTGCTATGGCATTCGTTGATTTCCCCGATACCGACCTTTCTGCTTATCAATATATCAGCTTTAAGGTTCGCATAGACACTCAATTGATCGGTGACCATATCCTTCAGTTGAACTTCGTTACAGGTGGTAGCGAAGGAGCTCAAGACGGATTTAACTTCGGTTGCGGAGAACTTAAAGATAAAAACGCAGGTTGGTATCATATCATTGTAAAAATGAGTGAGATTCAAAACGCTACCGGAGCGGCTAACTGGTCATCTATCGACCGCATCCGTTTCACTTGGTGGAATCATGCCCAAATTAGCAATAATGTAGAATTTATCTTTGACGATATCAGGGCACATAAAACCGAACCTGAAAAAGACACAAGACCCGTAGCTTCTGAAGATCCTAAAGATCTTGTCTATGCTCCCGACCCCTATGAAATGGAAGACGGAAGTCTTATGATCAACAACTGTGACTCTACTACCGGTTGGGCAGGATACATTGAAACCCTTATTTATAGACATCCCACCATCAGAAAAGAAGGTAGCGGTGCTATCTCTATGACCGGTAAACAAGTTATGGGTAATGCCGGTAACTCCGGTTCTATGTCTATAATTGAGTTTAAGGATTTTGACCTTACCGATTATGAGCATTTTGAAATCAAGGTTTACAATCAGGTACAACTTGAGGGCAAGAATATGCTTCAAGTAAATTTCATCACCAGAACTGGTTACGACCTCTATGCTGACCAAGACGGATTTAACTTTGAATTCGATATGAGCGAATGGGAAGCAAAGAGATGGTATATTCTCAGATTCTCTAAAGATGACTTTGAAGCTAAGACCGATATTGCCGACTGGAGCAGCATCGGTCGTATCAGAATTACTTGGTTTAACCAAGAACAAATCGAAACCAGTGCTGCTTTGATTATTGACGATATCAGAGCATATCCCGAAAATTACCAATTCGATCCCCTTCCCCCCGAGTTTATTAACGGTGACGTTAGCCGTGATGACATCGTCAACTCTGCTGACGCATTGCTCGCTCTTCAATATTCTGTTGGCAAGGTTATCCTTACCACAAAACAACGTTACATTGCGGACGTTTGTTCCCCCTCAGGCGTTGATGCTGTTGATGCTTTAACCATCCTTCAACTTGTTGTTAAAAAGATTAACGAACTCGATAATACATATTCGAAGGCATCGGTAGTATCAACATACGTTTCATACGAACCTGAACCTGTCGACATCCCCTCAACCATAGTTAAGAATAATGCATACGGTAAGGATGGAGATGACGGTTCCGATAAATCCTTCAAGACCGAAACTTTAGGTATTAAACCTCGAACTGTTTACGTTGTTCAAGCTGCTGTTCCCACCTTATCACTTCAACACGGCCGTTTGGTTTACAGCTTACAAGGTCTTATGAACCGTGACTTTGGTTTGGACGATGAACATACCAGTGTTATGTTCGTTAACAAAGATGCTTCTGACGGTGCTTGGCTTGAATACTTCACTACCGATAGTGAATCCAGCCCCTTCTATGGATTTGATGTTGTTAGAATCGGTAGTTGGACTACCTTCTTCAGAACATTCAAACCTATGATTGAAAAATGCGGTTACATCGCATGGGATCCCGCAGTTCCTGCAACCGCTAACGTTGCCGCTACTATCTGCGGTCTTGACGGATATCTCCCCGTAATGTCCGGTTCTGCACTTGAGACCGAACTCCTTGACAAAGGCATTGAAAAGAAAATGACCTTGGTTGGCAAGTTCACCGGTGCTACCACAGGAAGTGCTAAGAATGATGCTTATCGTTGGGCTCTCGATAACTACTTCAATCGTTGTTCTTACGATTATGTTGCTTACACCGTTGACGGTGCTCCCGAAGCTCCCGGAAACGTTGTTGCAGCCGACGGTGACGTAGCAGTAGGTATTTGTCTTGATAACCACGACTATCTCATTGCTCGTCGTGCATTCTTCTTTGACCTTGATCCCTATGCAGCTGCTAAAGCTGAAGATTCAAGCAAAACAGGTATTGACCACGCAACCTTGCGTATGATCTTAGACAGACGTTATACCCGTGCAAACGGTAAGATTGGTGCGTTTATGGGATTTGTACCCTGGTGGCTCAAATACGCTTCAGAATGTGGTAACGCTACCGCAGGTCCTAAACTTGCTACCTGGCTTGAATGGTATCTTTCTGAGTTGTGTGCTTGTTACAACATTGGTAAGGAAGCAGACGCAGCGTTCCCTGCAAGTATGACTAACGGATCGGTATCCTATAAATATACTATAACCGATCCCCTCGTAAATAAGAATCATCCTAAATATACAGGAACCACAAAAGTTACTGAGTATAATTCAAATATTCACTACTTCTCCTTCTATGTTGGAGACTATGACTCCTCTGCATGGCTTAAGAATTATGTAACTAAATTCTGGATGGGTGAAGCTACCCGTGGTAAGGTTGACCTTATGTGGTCTATCAACCCCAACCTTATTAATCGTGTTCCCATGTGCTTCGAGTATATGTACGATAACTTGACCGATTGCGATTACATGGCAGCAGGTGAAGGTGCAGGATATTTCATTCCTCTCGGACTCTTCCCCAACAAGACACTTCGATATTTAGGAGCGAGCCGTCCATACGCTGAATCAGGTTCTCAAGCATATATTGATTATGCTACTCCCTTGTATCAACTTTGCGATATGGATATCACCGGCTTTATGATTATGGGTGACCCCAGTAACGCAATGACTACAGGTGTTGCTGATATGTATAGAGCATTCAGCCCCGCTGCAGTATTCCATCAATCTACTTGGGGATTTGCGAAGCGTGGAGACACTCCCTTCATTATTTGCAGACAAGAGGATATCAAAGTTGGCGAGAATTGGGGCAAAGCATACGGAGCTTATTCCCATTCCTTCAGTGTAATGGAAGCAAGCGGAGTTAACTTCTCTATGTTCCGTACCATTACTCAATCTCCCACTGACCTTAAAGCGTTGGCCGAAAGCTACACAGCATATTGTGCAGGTAGAGGTAAGACAGTTCAATACGTTGATCCTTATAGCTTTATCGCTTTGGCTAAAAAATCAGGCAAACTTACTAGTAAATAGAATTAACGGTTAGATAAACAAAAAAGACCCCCGTAGGTGAACTCCACCTGCGGGGGTTTATCTATAAAAAAGTAAAATTGAAAAAAGTTTGATTTTTTTAAAAATAATGCTTGATTTTTATTATGTGATGTGGTATTATATTTGGGCATTCAGGAAAACTGAATATGCGCCAGTAGCTCAGCTGGATAGAGTGTTTGGCTACGAACCAAAAGGTCAGGGGTTCGAATCCCTTCTGGCGTGCCAGAAAAGAAACACCATTTGTCTACCAGACAAATGGTGTTTCTTTTCAACGAAATAAATCCCTTGCGGGATTTGTGAAATGCACTTCGTGCGTGAAATACGCCTACGGCGTGTGAAATGCCTGCGGGCGTGAGCGGATTTATTTCATTTCACATTGCGAC
>JAZQJN010000170.1:0-2037 GCA_045541655.1 Acutalibacteraceae bacterium | reverse complement strand
GATATTACCCTCCCTATCGAGAGAGAATTTATACTGGGCTTTATTTCGGTAGAACGATGTACTCTCACATCCGACTATATCGTTAGGAACAGTATCATTTTTTGCAATCCTTTTGATACAGTCAGACACCCTTTTTTGCTTTATCTCGCATTCTGACCGATAGGATATATTACGGAAGGCACATCCACCGCATCTTGGAAACGAGGGACAATCGTTCTCTATTCTCTTTTTTGAGGGATTAAGAATCTTCTTAATCTTACCCACAAAATAGTTCTTTGCGACCTTGATTATAATAACCTCCAGCAAGTCGCCAACAACCGAATCGTCAACAAACACGGCGGCACCGTCGATGTGTCCAACACCGGCACCCTCCACCGTCATATCATCTATATAAATTTCAACAATACTGTTTTTCTTAATTTTCATATTATCTTTTATATAAAATCTTATTTAATAATGGCATTATTGCAAAATACAAAACATAGGTAACAACACAGTTTACCCCTGCTTTTATAAGGTTAAAGGGCAAAATAAAGGGGATAATCATATCTACAACCGCTTCTTTCGGCATACCCGTAAGCATAGGAGTAAAAATTATGTTGAGGGGTATCATTGCAGCTACCATAAGCAGACCACCTGCAATAAGTCCTACTGCCAATCCAACAAACATTCTCGATTTTTTAGCATTTTTCTTTGTGATTAAGGAATACAGAATTCCTGCTACAAAGAGCATTACTCCCGAAGAAATTACATGCATAATAAATCCGATTATACCGCTTGATGCACTAACGGTTACTGCTTGAATTGCTGATACAACAAGAAGCACCACAAATCCCGCAACAGGATTTATTAAAAACGTGGTAAGGAGAATGGGAATATCTGCTAAATCATATTCAAGCCAAGCCGCAGGTGGGAAAAGAGGAATATGCACAAAGAGCATAAGCACTATTGCAAGGGCTGAAAGTATTCCTGTAAAGGTTATAAAATAAGTTGTGTTTAGTTTTTTGTTAATAAGGTTTTTCATAAAACGACATCCTTTATAAAAAATTGATGCCGGAATAAAAAAACTGCACAAAGATATTTGTGCAGAGCGTTACGAACGGTCGATATACAAGACAAACTGAATATCGAATATATCGTTTCTTTCATCCGGACTTTACGTATTTTTACGTTACCGCCTTTGCGGTTAACCGTCGGCTTCGGAATTTCACCGAATCAGGAATTTTTCCTCGTGGGCTTTTACCACCGGTGGGGAATCTCACCCCGCCCTGAAACATATTTTTAATTATTATATTGTATGTTTTAGGATTTTGTGATTTCACAAAATCCTAAAACACAAGGGAACGGTTACCCGTTCCCTTGGATTTATTAGGTAAAAGAATTATTCGTTGATAGCGATAACAACGCCGGAACCTACGGTACGGCCGCCTTCACGGATAGCAAAACGAAGTCCTTCTTCGATAGCGATAGGAGTAATGAGTTCAACGTTCATTTCTACGTTATCGCCAGGCATACACATTTCTACACCGTCATCAAGGGTGATAGAACCGGTAACGTCGGTAGTACGGAAGTAGAATTGGGGACGATAGTTGTTGAAGAAGGGAGTATGACGTCCGCCTTCTTCCTTGGACAATACATAAACTTGGCCACGGAACTTGGTGTGGGGTTTGATAGAACCGGGTTTTGCAAGAACTTGACCACGTTTGAGTTCGCTACGTTGTACACCACGGAGAAGAGCACCGATGTTGTCACCAGCTTCTGCATAATCGAGGAGCTTACGGAACATTTCGATACCGGTACATACAACCTTGCGGCTTTCGTCGGTAAGACCAACGATTTCAACTTCATCACCCATGTTGAGTTGACCACGTTCTACACGACCGGTAGCAACAGTACCACGGCCGGTAATGGTCATAACGTCTTCAACAGGCATCAAGAAGGGCATATCAGCTTTGCGGTCGGGAGTAGGAATGTACTCGTCAACAGCTTTCATCAATTCCAAGATGCATTGGGTTTCAGGAGCGTTAGCAGTGTCAG
>JAZQJN010000169.1:0-3645 GCA_045541655.1 Acutalibacteraceae bacterium | reverse complement strand
TTTGCATCGATAAAGTTCATTTGGGGAGAACCGATAAAGCCGGCAACAAAGGAATTGCAGGGAATATCGTAAAGATGTTGAGGAGTATCAACCTGTTGGATGTAACCATCCTTCATAACTACGATACGGTCAGCCATAGTCATAGCTTCGGTTTGGTCATGGGTAACGTAGATAAAGGTGGTACCTAATTTTTGATGAAGTTTAGAAAGCTCGGTACGCATTTGTGCACGGAGTTTAGCGTCCAAGTTGGAAAGAGGTTCGTCAAGAAGGAAAACTGCGGGATCACGAACGATAGCACGACCAAGGGCAACACGTTGACGTTGACCACCGGAAAGTGCCTTGGGTTTACGGTCGAGAAGGTGAGCTATATCAAGGATACGGGCTGCTTCTTCAACTCTGCGTTTGATTTCTTCTTTGGGAACTTTACGAAGTTTAAGACCGAAAGCCATATTGCCGAAAACGGTCATGTGGGGATAAAGAGCATAGTTTTGGAAAACCATTGCGATATCACGATCTTTAGGTGCAATGTCATTAACAAGACGATCACCAATGTAAAGTTCACCTTCGGTGATTTCTTCAAGACCTGCGATCATACGAAGAGTGGTGGACTTACCGCAACCGGAAGGTCCTACCAAGATGATAAACTCCTTATCTTTAATTTCAAGATTAAAGTCAGATACTGCCATAACACCACCAGCATATTTTTTGCCGATGTTTTTAAGGGATAAACTTGCCATTTTGCTTCCTCCAATTTATGTATTTACGCCCATTTTCTGTGAGCAAGAGAAATAATATGTTTACTAAAACACACTATTCCATAGTTTACTGAATGATTATATCAAATATTTTTTATTTTTGCAACTATTCTATTTGACAAACTTTTGTTCAAATATTTATACACATTAACGAATAAATTATCATTTTGCACAAAATATCCATCAATTTAAAATCACTTTTTCGTAATTTTAGTTGATTATCGATTGTTTTCGATATCTGCAATCATATCGACTCTTGCTTGATGACGTCCACCTTCAAATTCAGTATCTACAAAAACATCAACAAGTTCAAGACCAAGACCAACGCCAACTACTCTACCACCGAGGCAGAGAATATTGGTATTGTTATGAAGTCGGGTATATTTTGCACTAAAATAATCCGATACAACTGCTGCACGGATACCCTTCATTTTATTAGCGGCGATAGACATACCAATACCGGTTCCGCAAACAAGGATGCCCATATCTGCTTCGTCTTTTTGGATTGCTTCGCCAACATTAACTGCGATTTCGGGATAGTTTACAGATTTGCATTCGTGGATACCGAGGTCAAAAACTTCAAAACCCCTTTTTCCTAAATGTTCTACTATAGCATTTTTAAGTTCAAATCCGCCGTGGTCGCAACCAATTGCGATTCTCATATATATTCCTTCCTTTCATCATTTTCATTTTTCATGCGTACCGCTTGAGGCGGTCTTAAATATAAAGGTGATAATGCTTCTGCCGAAACGATTTCTCCTTTAATACTTTTTTCGTATCCTATCAATCCAACGCTTGATGCTTTGGGATAAAGATTATTTTCAGCGGGAACAAAACAGGAAATTCCTGCTTCCTCCCCTGCCTTTATGCACAACTTTGCACCGTCTCCTAAAAAACACACCTTTTGATTTTGCGTTTTAAGTTCTTCTGACAAGGTGTCTATTTTTATGGCTCGGTCATCACACAGGCGAGTAAAAGCACCCTTTTCACATCTAAAAAGAGCATTATAAACCTGATTGCATCTGGCATCCATCGTGGGGCAAACTATTCCATCAAAATCCAACATATTCATCGCCATTGACTCAAGAGGAGATACCTCCACACAGGGTTTATTATGGGCGTATGCCATACCTTTAACCGCTGACACTCCAATTCGTACTCCCGTGAAGGACCCGGGGCCGGTGGTTACAGAATAAAGATCGATATCATTAGGGGAAACCTTACTGCATTCAAGTAAAGAATGTATCATTGGCATTAGTGTACTGCTATGTTGAAAACCTGTGTTAGTGAAATATTCTCCCACAACGGTTTTATCTTTAAGCAGCGCCACCGATGCTGTTTTGGATGATGTATCCACTGCTAAAATATACAATTCAACCTCATCCTAACCTACGTTTATTATTCTTTCAGTTTCTTCCGCTCCCCTTAGTATTTCTATCTTCAAGGTGTTTTCGGGAAGAAACTCTGCTATATTTTCGCTCCACTCAATTACAAGCAGGGCATCTGTATCTACATAATCAAAAAATCCGCAGGAATAGAGTCCATCCTCACCTATAACCCGATACATATCGAAATGATAGATGGGATACTCTCCTCCCACATATTCGTGCATTATGGCGAAGGTAGGAGAAGTTACCTCTCCTTTATAACCTGCACCACGGCAAAGTCCTCTTGTGAAGGCGGTCTTTCCCGCTCCCAGATCGCCATAAAAAGCTATTGCTCGATATCCTTTTTGATATATTTCTAAAGCACACTTTGAGGCAAATTCTTCGGTTTCTGCCTCACTATGACTTATATACTGTGTTTGCATACTAAAACTTTTTACCACAAGCGTTGCAATAGGTTGCTGAACGACTGTTTTTAGTTCCGCATTCGGAGCAAACACGGGTATTTTTGATTTCTTCGAGTTGACCGATAAGATTGCGGAGTTCCTTCTTTTGTTCTGCAATTACTTCGCACATAAGTTCGCAACCTTCCATTTTACTTTGGTCGCCTTTATTTACCGAATAATAACATTCACCTAATGATTTAAAACTCTTATTGATCTCGCTCTTCTTTTTGGCAATAGATAATTTGATTTTTTGGATCTCTACCGTTTCGTTGGTAATTACAACCGCTTGGTCAAAAACATCCTTGGCAAAATCTACGGTTTCATCAAAAAAACTCATATCTGTGTCCTCCTATTCGGTATAAATCGGGAATAAATCCCATTATTCATTAGTGGCAACAGCCATCGTGACAAGCGTCGCAGTCACGAATTTCGCCTACAATGGGGGTAGGATCTATGCCCTGACGGGTATAGTAATCGGCTATGGCTGCCTTAATAGACTGCTCTGCAAGAACAGAACAATGAATTTTGTGGGCGGGAAGTCCACCAAGTGCCTCGACGACTTCTTTATTTGAAAGAGCCAATGCTTCTTCAATGGTTTTGCCTTTTATCATTTCGGTAGCAATTGACGAAGTGGCAATAGCGGAACCGCATCCAAAGGTTTTGAACTTAACATCTACAATAATGTTGTTCTCTACCTTTAAAAACATTTTCATAATATCTCCGCATTTAGGGTTTCCTACCTCACCAACACCGTTAGCGTCGGCAAGTTCACCCACATTACGGGGATTCATAAAATGATCCATAACTTGTTCGGTATACATTATATAATATTCCTTCCTAAACGACTATGTAATACGTTCTGAACCAACTTTAGTCAAACATAGTGGACATAGGTTTATCTTCATAAATTCTTTCAATTGCTTCAGCAAAGAAAGGAGCAGTATGAAGAGTGGTGATCTTTTCAATATTCTTTTCTTCGGAAAGGGGAACGGTATCAAGAAGAACAATCTCTTTGATAACACTGTCCTCAATACGTTGGATAGCGGGGCCTGATAATAC
>JAZQJN010000168.1:0-5138 GCA_045541655.1 Acutalibacteraceae bacterium | reverse complement strand
AAGCCCAAGAGGTGCTTGAGGATCCTGTTATTGTTGAAGACAATCATAACAATAACTCTAATGACGGTAACGCAGTAACCTGTTTCCGTTGCGGAAGAATTAACTTCCCTGCGGGGGAAAAATGTGCCTTTTGCGGAAATCCTCTAACCGAAGAAGAAAATAAGCAACCCTTTGGAGATACCATTGGCAGATATCCCTTTATGATAGACCCCTTAGGCGGCGTTGACCCCTACGAAGATATTGATGGCGTAACCGCAGGAGAAATGGCACAATTCGTTGTAACCAATTCGGTAAGATACGTTCCCAAATTTTCCAAAATGAGCAAATCAAAGAGTGCCTTTTCTTGGAATTGGGCAGCGTTTTTATTCCCCGGATATTGGTTCCTTTACAGAAAATGTTACGTTCAAGGTATATTTGTATTGCTTACGATGGTGGCATCAGAACTACTTTCTACACCCTTTACTCAAAGCGTTATGGAAATTGTATCCCGTTTCGATAATTATCAAGATGCTATTAACTATATAACCGCAAATATCAATGTGATTTCTATCCCCGAATATTTAATGTACCTTGTCTCAATGGCATTGACCTTTGGAGTTATGATAGTCTGCGGAATTTTTGGTGATGCAATCTACAAAAAACATTGCGTTTCAAAAATCAAGGATATAAACAGTGGCAAGATTAAAAGTGATATGAATATCCCTATCGCATTTTTAAAGGCGAAAAAGGGTGGAATATCTTTTTTTGCCCCCATTGTTGGATATACTCTTTACGAGGCGTTAGTTCTTATCCTTATTCAATTCATGTAGAATTTATTAAACCTGAAAGGTTGTAAAAAAATGCGTTCCTCTACCGAAAAAAACAAACAATATAATAATGACTTAGATAAATCCCCAAGAGAGGATGTCCTATGCGGAAGGAACTCGGTTATGGAAGCACTTCGCTCAGGCAGACAGGTGGATTGTGTTTATATAGCAGGAGAAGAAAAGGGCGGAATCTTAGGAAAAATTACCGCTATGGCTCTTGATTTGGGTGTTCCCGTAAAACACGTTTCAGCAAAAAAACTTGACTTTATGTGTGGAAATGCATCCCATCAAAACGTTGCTGCCATATTCTCTGCTGCCGAATACGTTTCGGTGGAGGATATTCTCAAAACAGCCGAAGAAAAGGGAGAATCTCCCTTTGTTGTAGTGTGTGATGGTATTGAAGATCCTCACAATTTAGGTGCAATTATCCGTACCGCCGAAGCAACGGGGGTTCACGGAATAATTGTAGGCAAACGCCGTAGTGCATCCCTTACTGCATCTGCAGCAAAGGCGGCATCGGGGGCTTTAGAATATGTCCCTGTAGCAAGGGTATCTAACCTTGCATCTACTATAGATATGCTCAAAGAAAAAGGCCTTTGGGTATATGCCGCTCATATGGAGGGTGAAAACTACAAAGAGGTTGACTATTCGGGCGGATGTGCCCTTATCATCGGAGGAGAGGGAAGCGGTGTATCCCGACTTTCAAAAGAAAAATGCGATAAACTAGTATCCCTGCCAATGAAGGGTAAAATCAACTCCCTTAACGCATCGGTAGCGGCAGGAATACTTATGTACGAAATATCAACAGGAAGATAGAGAATAATTATAAACCCTAAAATGAGGAATTTATAATGAGTGAGTGGAATAATATTGAGAGAGATGCCCTGATAGATGAGATTTTAAGTCAGGTATCTAATGAAAAAAATAAGAATAATGATGAAAATAAATCCTCCCAAAGCAGAGAGGATACTTTGTCACGTGTTGATGATATTTTAGCGGAATTGTTCCCAAAAAATGATGAAATCAAGCGTACAGATGTGTCTGTATCTCCCGAAGAAGAGAGGGCGGAAATATCTGCACCTATAATTAAGGAAACACCTGTCTCGAATTTCACTTCCACCTTTGAACAACCTATTCCTTCTGAAGTGAAAGAGGAAAAAATATCTGACAAAAAAGAAAAGGCAGAAAAAAAGAGAAAACGCAGAAAAAAAGAAGAGAAAAAAGATGTCCTTTCGGAAATCACCCCCTGGGATGAACGCAGAAAAATGCACGAAGGGGGAGAAGCCGACTCCTTTGAGGATATGGCGGGACACAAAAAGGTCTCTGACTTTTATTCAGAACTTAAAAACCGTGCCTCTGTAGAGCAAGAAAAGGTTGTGGAGGAAGTCGTTGAGGAAATTGCTCAAAATAACGCCGAAAGCAATCCCCCGTTTAAAGAAGCGGAGGAAATCATTGTAAAGAAATATAAAGAAACCGCCAAGGTTTTAGTAAATAATATAGAAAAAGAAGATACCAAAATCGAAGATAAAGATGAAGAACCCTTAGAAGGGGATGTGAAGGTCTTTGGCGAAGATAACGCCAAAACCGCCTCCGAAAAAGATACTGATGAATCCTTCGATTATGATTTTGAACCCACTAAATATGTCCCCGATATAACCGAAAATTATAGTGAAGATGGAACTTCAGTTGATTCAAGAACTATTGTAATGGATAGTTTACCGAGTGAACCGGAAAGCGAAATTCAACTTAAACTACCCGGCTTTGATAAAACTTCTGAAGATACTATCAAAGGAGAGTTTGTTAAGCGTCGTCGTGAGGTGGTTGAGCAATTTGAGGTTGATCCAGATGCTCTTCCTCCCGAAGAACCTGTTAAAGTAAATGATGATGAGGATTATCACGGAATAGAAGATGCAGAATCAGTACGTCTTGATTTGCTTCTTAGAAGTCGTCAAATGAATATATCCCATATTACAACCGTGGTTTTGGCACTGATTTCCACCATCTTCACGGTATGTGCTCTTCCCGGTGTAGCAGTGTTCAATATGGATGAAATCGCAGAGATATATTTGGCAATAAATCTTGTAATTATGCTTATTGCGATTGTTGTCAACGGGAAGACAATTCTTGGCAGTATAATGGGACTTGTCAAGAAGAATAATCCCAATGGTACCGCAGGTGCATCCCTTGCCCTTTTGGTAGGGGTGGTTATAAATGCTGTATTGTTTGCTTTTGTAAGTGACTTTGCTAATGCAGGGTTGCCCATTTTCAATTTCCTTTATTTGTGGGCGTTTTCCTTTGTTCTTGCAGGAGAAAAAGCTAACGCAAACCGAATCCGCAACAATTTTGAACTTATTGCTAATGAAAAGGAAAAAACTGTTGTTTCGGTTATATCCGGAGGCGAAAACGCAGAGGATATAGCATCAAATCTTGCTATTGGTACTCCTGAAGTAGCGGTTACAAGAAAAGGTGTTCACCTTAAAAGATTCCTTTATCATTCCCTTGCACAGGATGAGGGGGATATGGCATCGTATTTAATGTCTTATGCATTCCTTCCCCTGGCTATAATAGTTGGTATCATTTGTTTTTTCTTCCCGGGCGAAAATGCAAGAGATGTAATATATGCCCTCACCGCCTTTAGTGGTGCAACCGCAATGCTTGTACCTTTTGCCGGGATATTGGCGGGGGGAAAAATAGTTGCGGAGATTTGTAAGATTTTAAGAAAAGAAAGAATAATGATTTCGGGCTATGATGCGGCAGAAATTTGTGAGAATGTAAATGTTATCGCCCTAAATGCTGCAGATTTATTCCCCGCAGGAACCGTAAAATTGGTGGGGGTGAAAACAACATCAACCCAAGCTATAGACCGTTCCCTTCAAGATGTTGCAGCGGTTATGATAGCTGACGGAGGCCCTCTTGCCCACGAATTCAGAAGAATTGTTGAAGATAAATTATCCATACTTCCTAATGTAGAAGCCCCTGTATATGAAGACGGAATGGGCGTATCGGGTTGGGTTTCGGGCAAACGTGTGTTGGTTGGAAATAAAGCACTTATGGACCATCACGAAATCCATACTCCCAACTATAATTTTGAAGAAGAGGCAGCAGAAAAAGGACTTTCTGCGGTGTATCTTTCCACTGAAGGAAAATTTGCGGCGGTATTTTTTGTTAAATATACCGCAAGTCGCAAGGTGGCAGAATATCTTAAAAAAGCGGTCGATAAAGGAATGTCGATAAATGTTTGTTCTAACGATCCCTTTATTAACCACGATATGCTTTGCCGACTTTTCTCTCTACCCTCAAAAACGGTGAAACTAATGGATACCACCGCTCGAAAAGCATATAAAAATGCTCTTACCGATGACGCGGAAGCCCTTAATGCAGTAATGATGCATACAGGTAACGCAGGTTCTACCGCCCGTGTATTAACATCAGGCAAAAAGATGAAGAAGATTTGTAAGTATATTGCCATTATGCAGTATGTTTTAACCGCTATTGCTATGATAGTATCTTGTGCTTGTGTTATTATTGGAGGGGCAGAGGCACTTGGAGTGCTTGTTATAGTCGGTCAGTATCTTGTTTCGTTGCTCTTGGCGTTGGGCATCCCTTCATTAACCATTGAATAGGAGATATTATGATACAGTTTGAAGAACAAAGGTTTAGATTAACCGCTTCCAATGAAGGATTAAAGGATTTAGGCGAAGCGTTAAATATATCCGGAGCTCTTAGTGAAATAGAAAAATTAGAAGCCGAATCCGCCACCGAAGGTTTTTGGAATGACCTTGAACGTTCCGGTAAGGTTCAACAACAAATAAGCAAACTTAAAAATAAGGTTGGGGCATATAACGACCTTGTGGCCGATTATGATGATACATTGGTGCTTATTGATATGGCGGATGAAGAAGGAGAACTTGATATGCTTTCCGAAGTGGTCGAAAGTGTAGACAGAGTTCTCGCCACAATGGAGCAAATGCGACTTTCCACCCTTCTTGACGGTGAATATGATAATAATAACGCCATTCTTACCTTTCACGCAGGAGCAGGCGGTGTTGAGGCACAGGATTGGGCTCAGATGCTCTTTAGAATGTACGTTAAATGGGGTGAATCCCACAACTTCAGGGTGCAAACCCTTGACTATCTTGACGGAGAAGAGGCGGGGCTGAAAAGTGCCGTTCTTCGCATTGAGGGAGAAAATGTTTACGGATATCTTAAATCCGAAGCGGGTGTTCACCGTTTAGTCAGAATATCCCCCTTTGACAGTAGCGGACGCCGTCATACCTCCTTTGCGTCACTAGAGGTTATGCCCGAAATCGGTGATGATATTGAGGTGGAAAT
>JAZQJN010000167.1:0-11372 GCA_045541655.1 Acutalibacteraceae bacterium | reverse complement strand
GTACTTCACTACGGCAGCGAAATTTTTGAGGGACTTAAGGCATATCGCCGTGCCGATGGTCAGGTTCAACTTTTCAGACCTATCGAAAACATCAGACGTATGAACCGTTCTGCCGAAAGACTTTGTCTTCCCGAAATCCCCGAAGATATTGCACTCCACGTACTTAAAACCTTTGTCGATTTAGAAAAGGACTGGACTCCCGATGCCGATGGTACCTCTCTTTATCTCCGTCCCTTTATGTTCGGTAATGATGAATCTTTGGGTGTTCACGCAGTTCATAATGCAACATACGCTATAATCGCATCCCCCGTTGGAAGTTACTATCCCGAAGGCATCAATCCTGTTAAAATTATGATTGAAGATCAGGATGTCCGTGCAGTCCGCGGTGGTACAGGTTACGCCAAATGCGGCGGTAACTATGCCGCATCCAACCGTGCAGGCGAACGTGCAGCACAGCAGGGATATTCTCAAGTATTGTGGCTTGACGGTGTTGAAAGAAAATACATCGAAGAGGTTGGAGCAATGAACGTTATGTTCAAAATCGACGGTAAAATTGTTACTCCTATGCTCTCCGGTTCAATTCTCCCCGGTATCACCCGTATGTCCTGTATCGAAGTTCTTAAAGAAAAGGGCTTCGTAGTTGAAGAACGCCTTTTAAGCATTGATGAATTGGCAGAAGCTTTAGAAAACGGCAAACTTGAAGAGGCCTGGGGTTGCGGTACCGCCGCAGTAGTATCTCCTATTGGCGAACTTTGCTACAAGGGTGTTAAATATCCCGTGAACAATGGTGAAATCGGTGCAGTTACCCAAGACCTTTACGATACCTTAACAGGTATCCAGTGGGGCAAAATTGAAGACACCTTTGGTTGGATCGAAAGTTTATAAATTTTAACATAATACAAAAGACCTGATGCAACGCATCAGGTCTTTTTACTTTAGTTATAATTATTCAGCATCGGGGGCTTTTCTCTCAATTTTACCATAAAGAGGTGCAGACCCGAAATCTGTCTTTTGCTCTCTATCCACAGCGGGAGCGGTATTTTGTGCGGGAGCAGAACGGCGACGGCCTTTTTGTCCGCCACGATTATATCCGCCCTTATCTCTGCCGCTGCCGATTACAACACGGCGATTAGGTTCTTCACCCACCGACCAAGAAGTAACACCCTTAATATTTTGAACTGCGGTATGGATAATACGGCGTTCGTAAGGATTCATTGGCTCAAGAGTAACATTTCTGCCTTGACGGAGAGCTTGGTTTGCCATTTTTTGAGCAAGGGCATTAAGGGTTGCACTTCGTTTTTCACGATAATTACCGGTATTAAGGGTGATACGAGTGTATCCCGATTCCTTGCGATTAGCGGCAAGTATAGTGAGATATTGGAGTGCATCCAAGGTTTCACCGCGACGACCAACAACAACACCCAAGTCCTTACCTTCGATAAGGATTTCAAGTCCGCCATCACGTTTACCGGCAGAGAGGGTAGCATCCACGTTCATTTGTTTAAGAACATTTTCAAGGAATGCTTTACCGTTTTCTGCTATCTTTTTCTCGGCTTCATCGGTAATTTCAACAAGAGTTTTTTCGGCGGGAACTTCAGAAGTATTTGTATCTTTAACCTCTTTTTGTTCCTTTTTATCTGCCTTTTTGTTCTGCTTTTTACCGTTTTCTTTTGCGGGTTTCTTTGCCTTTTTGGGTTCTTCTACTTCAACGTAAGCACGAACCCTGGCAGGAGAACCGCCAAATAATCCCAAAAACTTTTTGGAAGGGGTATCAATAATTTCATATTGTACTTCGGCGGTAACAATATCGCCTACATATTTTACAACGTCTTCATTATTAAACAGGGCTTCTGTAGCGGCTTCACAAGCTTCATCTACAGTTAAACCTGTTGCGATTGCTTCTTTAATCAAGGACTAACACCTCATTTATCGTATAATACTTTAGAGTTTAATCTCCAAACTCTTTTCTTTTTGTCTGCGTTCCTTAATGATTTTGGCTTCATCCTTAGCAATAATTACATAGGGTCCCAAAAGTGCGTTCATGATAATTGAGATAATCATTGTTACCACGTTGGAGCATGCCCAGTAGAAACCTACTGCGGCAGGGACACCAAAAGCGATAACAAGGGAAAGAATAGGCATCATGAGCATCATTCCGCCCATAGATGCGGCGTCAGGATTGGTTTTCTTCTGCATCTTCATCATAACCACCGAGGATAACATGGCGGTAGCAAAAGAAAAGATGGGGATAAGCCAAAGAAGTAAATCTTCACCGGATAAACTGGAAAATCTAAAGGTGAATTGAGGGGTTTTGGTAAGGTCGATAATACCAAACAAATTAAAGTTAATGGATTTAATAGATTGCTCCAATCCTTCAAGACCTGCAGTGGATTTGATATCATCAAAATAGTGGATAACATCCAACTCGGTAATCTGAGCAATCTTTTTACCTGCAAATTCTTCCAAACCGAGAACTGCATTTTTCCCCTTTTCGATAAGACTATCATCTACGTTGATAATGTAAGAAAGAGGGGAACGAATTGCCTGCCAAACGCCCCACAAGAAGGGAAGACGAATAAGTTGAGGGAGACATCCACCCATCATCTTAACGTTCTCTCTTTGATAGAGTTCCTGCATTTCCATGCTGTATTTTTGACGGTCATCGCCACATTTTTCTTTTAATGCATCCAACTTAGGCCTAATTGCCGTTTGTTTGGCAGTGGTCTTTTGTTGATTGATATTAATGGGAAGGAACACAACGTTAATAAGCACGGTAAAAACAACAATTGCAAAAGCAAAACTGCCTACACCGATTTTATCAAGTATTTCATAAAGTTCTTTAAGTATCCAACCCATAGCACTGTAAATGGGACTCAACACAGGAAACTCATCCTTTCAACGAGTGATAACTTTAAGGTATTCATACCTTTATTTTTTCGCATTTTTCTTTTCGGGTACCGGGTCATACCCGCCCTTGTGTAAGGGATGACATTTCAAAATTCTACGCAAACTTAAAAATCCGCCCTTTATTACACCAAAACGTTCAACTGCTTCCACAGCATACTGCGAGCAGGTGGGAATAAAACGGCAACAGGGCGGTTTTGTAGGGGATATTCCCTTTTGATAACATCTAATTAACCAAATAATAAACCGTTTCATTTTAATACTCCCAATTTGTTTAAGAGCTTTTCCATAACTACATAGATTTCATCGCTCTTTTTCGAAGGAGTTGTGGCTCGAGCCACGAATACCAAGTCGTAACCACCATTAATTTTAGGAGAAATTTTACGATATGCTTCTCGAATAATACGTTTTGAACGGTTACGACAAACTGCATTTCCTACCTTTTTTCCGGTAGTTATTCCTAAACGACAAAACCCCGTGCGGTTTTTCATTACATAAACAACGAGCACAGGATGAACTGCCGATTTGCCTCTTGAATAAAGACGGCGAAAATCTCCGTTTTTATTGAGAGATGCAGATTTTAACAAAACGCTATCTCCTTTTTTCGGGTAGCAACAGCCACCTTGCTAAATTTAGATTCCACTTTCTTACGCGAGAAACATCTTCTCGGGGCGACAAAGGTAACTTCGAATCAACTTAAAGGGAGAAGATTTCGAGGGGTTTTCGCTCAATTTGAGCGAAGCAATGCTTTGTGCCTTGCGAGATCGAATTGGGGGAAAAACACCGAAATATGCCCCTTTAAGGCAGGTTCGAATTACTTTTGGAGTCCCCCATACTATGCGCTGAGAACCTTGCGACCACGAGCACGACGACGTGCAAGAACTTTGCGACCGTTAGCGGTGCTCATTCTTTTGCGGAAACCGTGAACCTTGCTGCGATGACGCTTTTTGGGTTGATAAGTACGAAGCACAATAAACACTCCTTTCAAGTGCAAATTAAGTATAAGTTCGGAAAAACACCCTTCACAAAAGATACTCTTCCTACCGATTAGAACACAATTAACCATTCTAATAGTTCTAACATTATACCTTAACCAAATAGAAAAGTCAACACTTTTTTGTTTGGTTTTATCCCCTACTTTGTTCTTGAGAGGGAATATCCTCCCTCCTTGGACGCCCACACCCGAACACTGCCGTATCCCGCAGTGCAAACGCCATCTATATTATTTTCCTTAAAGAAGCGTAATACGTTATCTGTATTCTCATTTTCACAGCTGCAGATAACATCATAATACGTAAGATTTTTAAGTTTATTTAGGGATTCTTCCTTGGTAATTACAACACTTACAAACTTATAAGAGGGTTTTTCAAAATCCAGATTTCTATTTAACATCAGGGCGGAAAAATTCCCCACACTAACAAGCATTTCAGAACGATTTCTATTAAGGTCAATCTTTACACCCTTTTGGGTTGTGAAGGTATTTGTTACGAAGTTTATCTTGCTGTTCTTGGTTGCAACAAAGGGGAAATTTTCCTCTATCTCCTTATGCACAAAATATTCTTTAACCTCAATTTTATTTGTAAGAGATTCCAGCATTCCTCTTGAGATATCCTCCTGAACTACAAAACAATCTATCTTGGTGTGTCCTGTAGATTTTAAGGTAGAATATATTTTTGCTGAAGAAGAATATCCTAATTCTCCGCATACCAGGGTTGTTTCTCCTTTATAAACCACCAAGGCGTAAATGTTATCCCCGTCATCGGGGACATATATCTCCGCCTTATCCCCGTTGACTATGTTGTAAGACAAAGCAGAAACCCCGAAACATAATATACTCATCACAAGTAAAATAGAAATAAGTCGCCCACCGCCTTTGTTCAAGGTTAGCATAACAATATCCACCATAAATAACACAAGCACACCGCATAGGGCAACAACTAAATAATCCTTTGCAATAGATATCTCTGCAAAAGGAATTTTAGATAGGGTATTGCAAATAAATATTATTATCTTTGAAGATATCCCTGCCACAAACAAAAATGGGTTAGATATCACAGACACAGAGGATAACAACCCTCCCAACAAGGAACAAAAAAGAAGCACCGTTACCAAAGGAAGCACCAAAAGGTTGGATATAAGCACAACATTAGAAAAATTTTTGTAGAACAACAGCATACAGGGTATAAGCCCTAAAACAGCCGATGTAGTTTGGGCAAAGGAACCGATAATATATTTAACTATTTTATTCTTTCTTAACTTCGATGGGATTTTCAGTAGCATCCAATCATTAATGGACTTCGTGAAAATGAGCAATCCAAGGGTTGCCGATGCAGAGGAAAGCAGTCCAACATCCAAAGCACAAAAGGGCGAAACCAGTCCGCAAAGCATAAGTGAACCGAAAAGAGAAGAGAATGGATCGCTGTGATAAAACAACCCGATACCCAACGCCATTACCGAAAACATAAAGGCACTGCGAATGGCGGAATAGGGTGACCCTACCACCAATACAAACAACCATATCGGCACAAGAATAAGAATATAACTATGTCTTTTCTTGACACCTATTTTTTGAAAAGCAATCAATAAAAAGGATGCCAAGATGCTTATATGAAGTCCCGAAACTGCGGAAATGTGAGAAAGACCGCATATCCTGATATTATCCTTCAATCTATGGGGTATACAATCGGTATCCCCTGTCATAATTCCGCAAATAAGTCCCGCACTTTGTTCATCAAAGGTGTTCATTACTACCGATATCAATTGCTGACGCATCTTCAGAATATTATACATAAAGGGTTTGTCTTTTGGGGTGATAACCCTCACCTCCGACACAAGGGTTGCCTTTATGAATATATTTTTTGCATAGTTATAATCTGAATAATCATCATCAAGTTTTGAAAACTTGATGGTACATATCATAACATCATAGGGTTTGCAGTTTATCGTTTCCGCAGAATAAAATTTATATTTAACGCTACGGGTTTTGCCATCGGGAAAGGATATATCACTCTTCACGGTATAAACAGGAAATACCCCTTGGCTCGGCAGGTCAACAAGGGTTGCTTCAACATTTAACGTCTTCCCTGACAGTTCATTTTCTATGGGTGTCGCAAAAATATGCATCCCCAAACAAAATACAGTTGATGCAAGAAATCCGCAAAAGATAGGAATTGCCCACATCCGCAATCTCTTAAGGTAAGGCAGAAAACCTATAAACATAGATGCAAACAAAAACAGTATTCCTATGGAAACTCCAAAATTAACCCCGAATATATTTACCAACAACAGAGTGAGAAAAAATGATGCTCCCGAATACGCCAACGGTCTTCTCATTTTTGCACTTCCCCTTCCGCCACAAAAATACCTCTCCCGTTAAAGAGAGAGGTAAAATAAATTATTGTATCTTAGTAAATATCCACCGTAACTTCATATACGCCCGATACGAAACAGGTGTTTTTGCCGTTTATAGCAAAGGTAGGATTAAAAATAGTGGTGGCGGTGGTATTCGCACAGTCGACGGTAACCACAACATCTGAAACTTTTATTCGGTTTAAATCATAACTGCTACCAATTACCGTTATCCTTTTTATTCCCGTTTTAATGGTGGCTTTTTTGTTTTCGGGACAATTGGTCAGTTTGATATTCTCGGCGGGAATGGCAAATGATTTTGAGGTAAGTTTTGAAGTATCTACCTCCGCAGAGAAATAGACATCTTCAATTGCAACATATTCCTCAAAGGTAACTCCTGCAATATTGGGAAGTTTTAACGAGAACTTACTTGTGGCGGGATTTGAAAGGTCTATTTTTGAAAAATCCACAGTACCATCAAGTTTAATTTCGGTAAGTTTTTCCACCACCGAGGGTTCACCCTTAACACCAATAGTGGTAATTTTTCCCTCCTGGCTTTTATTGCCCTCAATTATCTCGTAAAGGGATATGCTCGGAACAGATTTAGGAAGATTTACAGCAATATAATTTATAGGTAAGGTCTTGCGAAGCAATACGTTGGCAGAGATAGGTGCCTTTGTATAGGAAAGGGTAACAAATTTGAGTTTTTGATTTTCGGGAACGGCACTATCGTAGAGAATGGTGTCATTTTCTCCGAACAACATAACGTCTGCATCATAACGGGTGGTAGCACTAAGTTCTCCGTTAACATTGGTGTATGCCTTTGCACCGGTGATTTGAGAAATTTCCTTTTCAGGACCTGTTACGGTAATACTTTGATGCTCTGTATTTAAAAATTCCGGTTCTAAAATATAACTTTCACTGCTTTTGGCAATGTTCTTTACCGTTGCACCGACACAGTCAATGGATACGTTAAAGGTTGCGGTTTTTTCCACATCCAAAGTAACGTTTACAAAGGATGGCTCAACAGAAGTGATTTTATAATCTCCCGCCTTTGCCTTGGCGGCAGAAAGTTTAAGGTTATAGTTTCCGCTGGTGGTAACGCTACCCATATCGGCAGTAACAACAAGGGAATCGGCATCAAGTTGATTAACAACATATTTTTTGCCCGTTACCGTTACCTTAACCTTGGTATCGGCACCTTCATACGCCTTAAGATTAGAGGTTCTCTCACTTTCGGTGAAGGGAAAAACAATGGTAATATCGGATATAACAACATCGGTCATTTCGCTATATACCACCGATACCGAAATCCAAATTATAATGGTACATAGAAAAGATATTAGCAAAAGAACGCGGTTGCTTGTGAAAAAATCACTTATTTTTTTCATTTGAACCACCTCTTCCACTGGGATTTAATTATCTCTGCACCCTTTTGTTCGGAAGTTTCGGTAATAAGCAATTCTTCCAAGCGGGTTTTAAGGGTAACAGAATCAAATCCACGCTCTATTTGTCCTCCATGTGCCACCGAAATAATACCCGTTTCTTCCGAAACGACCACAACCACAGCATCGGACTGTTCGGTCATACCGATAGCGGCACGGTGACGGGTGCCAAGTTCTCTGTTTAAATCGCTTGTAGCGGTGAGAGGCAAAATACAGGATGCAGCAGCGATTTTATTATCTCTGATAACCACCGCACCGTCATGCAGGGGTGCTTTGGGGAAGAATATATTGCAAAGAATGTCGGAGGAAACGAGGGAATCCATAGGGCTGCCGCTTTCAATAACACTATCTAAAATGGTGAGGTTTTCAAACACCATAAGTGCCCCGGTTTTAGTGGAGGATAAACTCCCCGCCGCTTTTGAAACCTGACCGATGGATTTCTTTTTTAATTCTACCGAATCTTCAATGGAAATTCCTTTGCCAAGAAACTTAAATTTACTTCTGCCCAAACGCTCAAGAAAGTTGCGGAGTTCGGGTTGGAAAAGAATAATAACCGCAATAAGCCCAATACTCCAAACCGCTTGGAGCAGCATACTCATCATGGTCATATTCAGAGCACGGACAAGAATGTTTACAACCAACAAAACTATAAGTCCTTTAAGAAGTTGCCCTGCGTGAGTTTCTCTTACAAATTGGATGGCTTTATAAAGCAAAAAGGTAACAATAATAATATCCAAAATATCCCCGACAGTGATACCACCGAGGACGCCTAAAAGGTTATGCCAATACTGTGAAATTGTTGATAATACTCTTTCCATTCAACTTCCACCCATAGAATTTTTATGTCCGTTTTGACAAAATGCAAACACTCTGCTCTATTTTAGTTCATTGTAACACAATTCTCATTAACATTCAATATTTTATTGTATCTTTTTTCACATTTTTTATTACATCTACAAAGAAATTTACATCATTAAAAGTAGTAAAAAGCGAGGGGGATATTCTGACCGTTCCCGACTCTAAAGTCCCCATTCTGCGATGGGCGGATGGAGCACACTGAAGCCCCGTTCTGACACCTATTCCCCGCCGATTTAAAGCCCCGCCCACCTTGGTGCTGTGAAGACCCTTTACGTTAAAAGAAAACACCGGTGCAAAGTTTATTCCGTCAGGTCTTGGGGTGTATAAAGTTATATGATTCATTTTTGACAGATTGTTGTATATATATGCAGAAATATTTGTTTCGTGGTTGCGGATGGTATCTATCCCACGATATTTCACCACCTCAACACCGCCCTTCAGCCCCGCTATTCCCGGAACGTTAAGGGTACCGCTTTCAAGACGTTCGGGATAATCCTTCGGTTGCCATTTTTCTACCGAACGACTGCCCGTTCCCCCGGATATGAGGGGATATTCAATCTCTCCTCCGCAGAGCAAAATCCCCGTTCCCATGGGTCCGTAAAGACCTTTATGACCGGGAAGACAAAGAAAATCGATGTTCATATCCCTCATATTTATAGGGATTACCCCTGCAGTTTGGGCAGCATCCACAGCAAACAATACTCCCTTTTCTCTGCAAAGTTTGCCTATTTCTTTAATGGGCAAAACCGCACCGTTCACGTTGGATGCGTGGGTGCAAAATACAAGGGCGGTATCACTATCTATTGCCCGCTCAAAAGAACGCAAAGTGGCACCAAAATCGCCGAAAAACACTTCGGCAATTTCTATCTTTACCCCATTTTCAGAAAGTTGATATAACGGTCGCATCACCGCATTATGCTCTAATGATGATACCACCACCTTTTTACCTTTAAGGGGAAGCCCTTTCACCACCATATTTATTGCTTCGGTGCAATTGTTTGTAAATATTACCCTTTCGGGGATATTAAATCCAAAAAAATCGGATATTTCTTTTCGGCAGTTATACACCATTTCTGCCGCTCTTACCGATAATTCGTGTCCGCTTCTACCGGGATTTGCCACCAAATTATTCATAGCATAGTTTATATTTTGTATCACCTTTTTTGGCTTTGGAGATGTGGTGGCGGCGTTATCTAAATATATCATACATCATCACCGCTTTGTCTGCCCACTATCTTTATACCGGCATCCCGCAAAATATTCTCGGCGGCAACGATATCTCCCTTAACAAAGATACTGTATCCGCATCCTACCCTGTCCACATCGGCGGGAGAACGCTCTACGTATGCCTTTATGCCTTTTGATTTCAGAATATCCCTACCCTTAATGGCGTAGGTGATAGAACTTACGTGAATTAATTGTTTTTTCATTATGTTTCACCTCTTGTCAATACCATTCTATGAGATAACGGACAAGGTGTGAAATTTATATTTACAAAGTTTATTTGTTTTTCCCGTATTTCCTTTTTGTGGCCTCTCCCCCACGAAGGTGTCTTTCCGCCTTATTTATTTCAAGAACGTTTTTAACCTCGCCGTAAAGAACAGGATCCACCCTTCTGAGCCGTTTTGAAACGTCCTTATGTACCGTGGATTTGCTTATATTAAACACACTTGCAGTGGCCCTTACGGTTGCTCCTGTATCTATAATATACTCTCCCAAAACTATGGGTCTTTCTTTCAAACTCTCCTTCATACAATCAACTCCTATAAATCTTAATAAATTGTATGAATTCCACCTTAAGAATATGAATAATAGTTACCCTTTCTTTCCTTCCCAACACAGAAGAAAAGTTTTCAAAATGTTGTATAAAGATATTGCTTTATGGAGAGTTTTTTGGTACAATGATATTGTATACAATATCAAAAATTATGGAGGTATGAAAATGAGTAGATATTTAGAAGCAAAAGAGATGTACGCAAAATGGGGTATTGATACCGACAAGGCAATCGAAACCCTTAAAAGCGTTCCTGTAGCATTGCACTGTTGGCAAGGGGATGACGTACGTGGTTTTGACCAAAAGGTAGATTCCCTTTCAGGCGGTATTCAAACCACCGGTAACTATCCAGGCAGAGCAAGAACTCCCGAAGAACTTATGGCTGATTTGGACGTTGTTTTAAAACTTTGTCCCGGCACCAAAAAACTCAATCTCCACGCAAACTATGCAATATTTGATGATGAAAACGGTGGTTGGGTAGATAGAGATAAAATCGGCCCCAAACACTTTAAAAAATGGGTGGATTTCTGTAAAGAAAGAGGCCTTGGTTGCGACTTCAACCCCACATATTTCTCCCATCCCAAATGTGATCCCTTAACCCTTTCTTCTCCCAATGAAGAAACCAGAAAATTCTGGGTAGAGCACGGTAAGGCATGTATCAGAATTTCTCAATATTTAGCAGAGGAATTAGGTCAGGAATGTGTTATGAATATCTGGACAGGTGACGGCTTCAAAGATATTCCTGCCGACAGAATCGGTCCCCGTGTAAGATACAAACAATCCATTGATGAAATCCTTTCCGAACCCTTCGATTTCAACAAGGTTAAACCCTGTGTAGAATCCAAGGTTTTCGGCATCGGCGTTGAAGCATACACCGTAGGCAGTGCTGAATTTGCACTTTCTTACGCCGCAGTTAACAGTGATAAATGTATCCCTCTTATGGATAACGGCCACTATCATCCCACCGAGGTTGTTTCGGATAAAATCCCCGCACTCCTCGCCTTCTTCCCCGAAATCGCATTACACATCACCCGTCCTATTCG
>JAZQJN010000166.1:0-1610 GCA_045541655.1 Acutalibacteraceae bacterium | reverse complement strand
CGACTGTGATTGTGATTGTGATTGCGATGCTATTGTTAACTGCCCTGAATGTGGTTACGATATCGACCTTTCTACCGAAGAAATTGATTTTGAAAAAGAACCTTCTCTCGTTTGCCCCGGTTGCGGTGCTGAACTCTCCTTTGAGTTTGACGACGAAGAATAATCATCAGTTTATTTTTTACCCTGCATTGAGTTTTTTCAATGCAGGGTATTTATTTTCTATATTTTCACACATCTCTCTTACATTATATAATATTGACATTTTGTAAGAATTTAGGTATAATTGTATTTGTATAAATATATAAGGAGAAGTGTTATGAAATTTAGCAAAACATTTATAGCGGTTTTAATTTCGGCTGTATTATGTCTTGAGTTCCTTACTTCCTTTGCGGTTAACAAATCAAACACCTATTCTTCCCATATTAGCAGTCAAGATAATTATACCGAGGTATTAGTTGATAATAGCGGAACCGATGTCCCCCCAACCATTGAAGACGTGGACAGTATCGTTACTTTTAATAATATCATTTCCACCCCTCTCTCGAAAAACGAAATGTCGGTGGTGAATAGTGCCCTGTATTCCAACAACACGCAAACACAAAGTATTTCTCTTTTCGATTATAAAATCCTTTCCTTTGCAACAGATATTACAAATCACTCCACTACTATAAAACTTAAACTTACCAGTAACGCTACAACTAATCTTTCTTTCAATCTTCATTCTGGATTATATACCACAAGTGGTGCTTTAGGTGGGTATAATATCACTCCGCTCACCTTTTCAGCAGGAGAAACAAAACTCCTTACCATTGTTACTTCCAATTTTTCAAAACAGACAGTTAACACTCTTAAACTTTTCTTTTGGGATGATAATATGCATCCTATTTGTGAGCCAATATCTAAAACATTTAATTATGTTTCCACATCACAAAGTATTGTGTTTTCAAATCCTACCCCGGTTATAAACTATAAATTTTCTAAAACTTATCAACTAGAATGTACGGTTAATCCCTCAAGCTATTCGGGCGGAATTACCTATAAAAGTATGGACACCTCGGTTGCTACCGTTAATCAATCAGGCCTTGTTACAGGACTTAAAAGCGGTACTACCATTATCACCGCAACAACCAATGATGGTGGTGCATTTGCTTATTGCACACTTACGGTGAATAATGACCAAATCTCTGTTTCTCTTAATAGAGATGAGATAAATATGTGGAGTGGTTACACCTATAAACTTATTCCTACCACCGGCCCTGTTAACGGTATGGACGTTAACTACGTATCCTCCGACACAACCGTGCTTACGGTATCAAGTGCAGGTGTTATCACTGCCAAATCACCCGGTTTTGCCACGGTTGAAGTTTATTGCGGGGATGCTATGACGGCATGTATGGTATCTGTCTATAACGAAGCCGACTACATTGGTACTGTGGCATCTAAATATGAATCTAACGGAAATCCCGGAAACATCTCCAGCGGGTCGGGGGATTCGGGCGGCAAATCCTATGGTGCGTTCCAGTTTTCTTCATCCAGCAATGGACCTAAATCTTTTTACAACTGGCTTATTTCATCAGGTTTTAACGTTGAGATAGGTACTGCTCTCAGGG
>JAZQJN010000165.1:0-3833 GCA_045541655.1 Acutalibacteraceae bacterium | reverse complement strand
GGTAGTGAGCTTAATGCAGTTAAAGAGCGTCTTGCTTACGAAGTTACCGCCCTTATCCACGGTAAAGATGAGGCAGATAAAGCCCAAGCCGCCGCAAGAGCATTGTTCAGCGGTAAAGGTAACGACGAAAATATGCCCACTACCACCCTTACCGATGATGATTTCACCGATGGTGTAATTACAGTTGCAGACCTTCTTGTCAGAATCGGTTTGTATCCTTCAAAGGGTGCCGCCAAGAGAGATATTGCAGGTGGCGGTATCTACGTTGACGATAAAAAGATTACCGATGGATTTGATACCCTTTCTAAAGCACGTCTTGAAGAAGGATTCGTAATTGTTAAAAAGGGCAAAAAGACCTTCCATAAGGTAACTTTATAATAAAATAAATTTTACTTGAATATTATGGAAATTTATGGTATAATATAATAAATGGAGGTGTGCTTTATGGATATGCAACACACACAAGAATTTTCAATCAAACGTGATAGCGAAAGCGAAATGAAAGCAATACTTTCTACCGTTTATCAGGCACTTTCTGAAAAGGGCTATAAACCCATCAACCAAATTGTGGGTTATATTCTTTCAGAAGATCCTACCTATATTACAACACACAATAACGCACGTAACCTTATCCGCCGTATTGATAGGGATGAATTACTGCAAGAATTGGTAAAAAATTACCTTTCTAAATAGTGTTGTTAAAAATGTTTTAGAAAGGAATGTTTTATCAATATGGCAGAAAAAAAAGAATTTCTCACATATAAAGGTCATCCCCTTGTTCGTTCGGGAGATACCCTTTACTATGGAAGTATGGCAGATAAATTCGTAGTAATGTTCAAGATTCTCTCCAAGAAAAAGGTTGGAGACCTTGAGGTTGCCGACAAAGTTCAGGTTCAGCTTACGCATACCGATGATGAAATGCCTGCCAAAGACCGCATTGTCAAGACCAGCGAAAAGGCAGGACTTTACCGTGCTATGGACGTCGGTGCAGTGTGGCTTGAACGTGCTTTAGCCGATAAATAATTTTAAAATTATACTAAAAAACACCTATCCGAAACGGATAGGTGTTTTAAGTTATGTGCAATTTATTTCTTTATATATCCACAAACGAGTCGTTCAACGTTCTTAAGGTCGGCTTTATCTATCTCAATAATGGTTAAGTAATAGTTGATCTGACCTGTGTAATCTATCAATTCATCATATAAATTTACAATGGAGCGATTTACATACAAGGTATCACCATCAACGGTAACCGATTCCATAGTACAGGGATTAGTATCGGCTCCTCTGCCATATCTTTCAAACATAAAGATAACCGCTTTATTATTAAAGAATGCTTCATTGTAATTTCTTATGTAATAAAGGTCGTTATTATTGGGGGAGATTATATTGGTAGAATCATAAATAAAAGCGAGATCGGAATAGGTTGTAGCAATTACCGGATATAGTGCGGGATCGTATCTCCTTATGCGTATTTGGTCTTGCATAACGGTTTTAAAGTTGATGCTACGGCCTATTACATCATTTTCGCTATTTAATTTAATTAAATCTTTATATGGAATGCTGCGATCATCAATGATTTCCCACAAGGCATCATAAAGCAAGTTTGCATTATTCAAATCTCTTTTATTAACCTCAAGTAAGACTCTATAATATCTCATCACAGAAGAATATTTAACATTAAGTGATTTTCTTTCTGATTGATTAACATATACAGAATTACCATCAACGGTAACCGATTCTATGTTATAAGGATATTTATTGCTTCTGCCGTCATCAGTTTCAAGGAAAAGCATTATAATTGCTTTATCTACAAAGAATTCTTCATTGTATTTTGAAATGTAATTTGTGTCCTTGTATCCTGTTCCGTTAGCGGCGTTGTATATTTTTGTGAGTTGGGAATAGGAAGTAGCAACCTTTGGTTGAATGTGTTTACCCGAATAAACGGTAACGTTTGCTCCAATGGTAAAATCAATGGCTTTACCGATAACTTCGGATTTATTATTCAACTTTTTAGTACCTTTGTATGTGAAGTATGATTCCTGAACGTTTAATGAAGATTCAACTGTTCCGTCGGAGGAGGGCACTTCGCTGTTAGAATCAATTTCATTTGATACATCATTATTTACATCTGTGCTTGTTGCAGGTGCGTCGGTTGGTGTAACGTCGTCTTTTGAGCAACCGCAAGCGGCGAGGGTAAGAACGAGTGCAACACCCAATAATAAAGAAATTATCTTTTTCATAAATTTACCTCCATAACAAAATATTTATGGTAGAATAAAAATTAAATTCCCCTACGATTGATTATATCAAAAGCAGGGGAATTTGTCAATATTGATAAATATTTATTATTTGTGGTTAAAAATGAACTTATCCTCAACTACGTCACAAACAATTTCTTGACCTTTTTGAATTTTACCCTGAAGGATTTCTTCACTCAAAGCATCTTCAATCTGGGACTGAATGGCACGGCGAAGGGGTCTTGCACCGTAAACCTTGTCAAAACCGCTGTCAGATATTTTTTCAACGGCTTCATCGGTAAAAGAAAGGATTATTTCAACGTTTTCTTCTACTCGTTTTGCAAGTGTGTTTAACATTCTTTTGGCAATTTCTTTAATATTATCCTTTTCAAGTTGTGTAAACACAATAATATCATCAATTCTGTTTAGGAATTCAGGTCTGAATTGTGATTTTAGTTGTTTCATTACTTCATCCTTAATAGAATCGTTATCGCTACCGGATACATCTATGAATCCGAAACTCTTTCGTTCGCTTATAGCCCTTGCTCCAACGTTAGATGTCATTATAATAACGGTGTTTTTGAAATCCACCTTGCGACCTTGAGAATCGGTAAGAATACCATCTTCAAGCACCTGTAAAAGAATGTTGAATATATCGGGATGTGCCTTCTCTATTTCATCAAAGAGAAGAACACAATAGGGCTTTCGGCGTACCTTCTCGGTGAGTTGACCGCCTTCATCATAACCAACGTATCCGGGAGGAGAACCAACAAGGCGGGATACTGTATGCTTTTCCATATATTCTGACATATCAAAACGTATCATGGCATTTTCGCTGCCAAAAAGGGATTCGGCAAGGGTTTTGCAAAGTTCGGTTTTACCAACACCGGTAGGGCCAAGGAATAAAAATGAACCCACAGGGCGTTTTGGATCTTTAAGACCTACTCTGCTGCGTCGAATAGCACGGGATACTGCCGATACCGCTTCATCCTGACCAACGATTCTTTCGTGAAGTTCGTTTTCCATTCTAAGAAGACGGGAACTTTCCTCCTCGGTCAGTCGGGTGGCAGGTATTCCTGTCCAACCGGATACAATCTCGGATATTTCTTTTTCGGTAACCTCACCACCGCAGTTTTCAAAAGATTTTTTCCAATTTTCCTTCATTTCCTCAAGTTGGGCGGTGAGTTTGCGTTCTTCATCACGAAGTTTTGCCGCACCCTCAAAATCTTGAGCGTTGACACTTGCGGTCTTTTCGGCAGAAAGTTGTTTGATTTTATCCTCTAATTCCTTAATGTTGGTAGGAGGAGTAAGATTTTTCAGCCGAACTCGGGAAGATGCCTCATCCACTAAATCTATTGCCTTATCGGGTAAAAAACGGTCGGATATATATCGGGAGGATAGTTTAACAGCCGATTTAATGGCATTGTCGGTAATCTTAACTCCGTGATGGGCTTCATATTTATCTCTTAATCCAAAAAGAATACTTATTGCCTCCTCCTCGGAGGGTTCACCAACTGTAACGGGTTGAAAACGACGTTCCAAAGCGGCATCCTTTTCAATATTTTTGCGATACTCGGCAAGTGTGGTAGCGCC
>JAZQJN010000164.1:0-2060 GCA_045541655.1 Acutalibacteraceae bacterium | reverse complement strand
GCTTATGCTGCCGATATCACATACGGTACCAACAACGAACTTGGTTTTGACTATCTTCGTGATAATATGGCTACCTATAAAGAACAAAAGGTACAAAGAGGTCATCGCTTCGCTATTGTTGACGAGGTGGACTCCATTCTCATAGACGAGGCAAGAACCCCTCTTATTATATCGGGTCAAGGTGAAAAATCCAGTGACCTTTATGAAAAGGCCGATAAATTTGCCCGTACCCTTAAGATGATTAAAATCAAGGAAGAAGACACCAAAGAGGATACCGATGCCAAATACGATGGTGATTACATCGTTGATGAAAAGGCAAAGACGGTTACCCTCACCCCTTCAGGTGTTGCAAAGGCCGAAAAGGCATTTGGTGTAGATAATCTATCCGATATGGAAAACAGCACCCTTCTTCACCACATAAATCAGGCAATTCGTGCCCACGGTATTATGCACCGCGATATTGACTACGTTGTAAAAGACGGCGAAGTTCTTATTGTTGACGAATTCACAGGTCGTCTTATGTTTGGACGTCGTTACAATCAAGGGCTTCATCAGGCAATCGAGGCAAAGGAAGGGGTTAAGGTTGAACACGAATCCAGAACCCTTGCCACCATTACGTTCCAAAACTATTTCCGCCTTTATGAAAAACTTTCGGGTATGACCGGTACCGCCCTCACCGAAGAGGCAGAATTTAATGAGATTTACAAGTTAGATATTATTGAGGTTCCTACCAACCGTCCTAATATCCGTGAAGATCATCCCGACTCCTTCTATCGTACCGAAGAGGGCAAATTCAAGGCGGTTATTGAACAGATTAAAGAATGCCATGAAAAAGGTCAACCGGTTTTGGTTGGTACCATATCCATTGAAAAGTCTGAAAAACTCAGTTTTATGCTCAAAAAACAGGGCATTAAGCACGAAGTTCTCAATGCTAAACACCACGAACGAGAAGCTCAAATCGTATCACAAGCAGGTAAACTCGGTGCTGTTACCATAGCCACCAATATGGCAGGCCGTGGTACCGATATTATGCTTGGCGGTAATGCGGAGTATCTTGCAAAGGCAGATATGAAAAAAGCAGAATATGATGAGGATCAAATCGACAAAGCAACCTCATTCTTTGATACCGATGATGAGGAAGTTTTGGAACTCCGCCGTGTATATATGGAACTCCTTGAAAAACACAAGGCAGAGATTGCTCCCGAAGCCGAAAAGGTTCGTGAAGCAGGCGGTTTGTTTATCATCGGTACAGAACGTCACGATTCCCGTCGAATTGATAATCAGTTAAGAGGTCGTTCGGGACGTCAAGGTGACCCCGGTGCATCAAGATTTTATCTTTCCTGCGAAGATGACCTTATGCGTCTATTTGGCGGAGAGAGATTCAACACCATTATGTCCACCTTCGGTCTCGCCGAAGATATGCCCCTTGACAGCAAGATGCTATCCCGCACCATCGAAAGTGCTCAAGGTAAGGTGGAATCCCGAAACTTTGCCGCCCGTAAAAACGTTCTTGAATTCGATGACGTTATGAATCAACAGCGTAACATTATTTACGGTGAAAGAGATAAGGTTCTTGATGGTGTTGAACTAAAACCCCTTATTTTAGATATGATCGATAAAACCATTATCGATGCTTGTAACTATCACCTTGCGGATGACCGTATCCATGATAATTGGGATTTAGACGGACTTCGCAATGAATATCTGGGTTGGCTTACCTTCCCCGATGATTTCAAATTCACCCCCACCGAACTCGGCAACACCTCAAAAGAGGAAATTATAGATATGATCGCTGAGCGTGCTCATACCCGCTATGATGAGAGAGAGGCAGAAATCGGAGAGGAAATTTTCCGCGATTTAGAAAGAAAGGTTCTTCTCTACTGTGTTGATAATCACTGGATGGAACACATTGACGCTATGGATGATCTGAGAGAGGGCATTTATCTCCGCTCCTACGCTCAACACAATCCCGTTCAGGAATATCGCAACGAAGGTTATGATATGTTCAACGCTATGAGTCAATCTATCCGTGAACAAACCGCAAAGATGATGCTCACTCT
>JAZQJN010000163.1:0-3718 GCA_045541655.1 Acutalibacteraceae bacterium | reverse complement strand
GGTTAAATATGAAGGGGAGTACTACTTCATAAGCGACCGTAACAAACTTATGAAGAATACCGGTGTATATCTCAGCGAAAAATTCGTTGCAGGTATGACATATCCTAACGGAGATCCTATGCTTCCCGGTCGATATGAATTTGACGTCGAGGGTAGAATGATCATTAAGAATGGACCTATCGGTGATTATTTCTACGTGAACGGCATCGTTCAAAACGCTTACAAGTTGGTTAAATATGAAGGGGAGTACTACTTCATAAGCGACCGTAACAAACTTATGAAGAATACCGGTGTATATCTCAGCGAAAAATTCGTTGCAGGTATGACCTATCCCAATGGAGATCCCATTCTCCCCGGTCGATATGAATTTGATGCCGATGGCAAAATGATCATTATCAACGGCCCCGTTGATGGGTTCTTCTATGTCAACGGTATTGTTCAAAAGGCGTATCAGTTGGTTGAGTATAAGGGAAATTATTACTTCATAAGTGACCGCAATAAACTGTTTGCAAATGGTAGTATATATCTCTCTGATAAATTTACTACAGCGGTTGGACTTTCTGCTGGTAGATATACCTTTGATGCAGAAGGCAAAATGATTCTTTCATAGAAATTTATTATTGTTTGTTAAGGTAAACAATTATTCCCCTGAATATTCAGGGGGAACTGTGCGAAATCAAAACCTCCACGTGGTGCACAGTGGGCAACGGTACAAACCGGCTAAATTGATAGGATGAATTTAAAAAGAGGAGATACAGATAATGGTTTATTATATTGGACATTACAACTGTGAACAACTTGCGTCTGAAAAAAGAATAGCTGCACCTCCTGCTATGAATAAAATGGGATATATTATATCGGTGTTGTCTGAAATAACCGACAAATCTATTGTGGTATCTCCTTGCGAAACGAGGTCACATAGTTACGTTAAGGGTAGTATGCAAGATTTGAATGATCATATTTCCATAAAAACGTTTGATTCATTCCAAAACAAAAATAGAATTATTCGTGGATTAGGTCATGTAATAACAAAGAATCAACTGCATCGTTTTTTAATGAAGAATGTAAAATCCGACGATACGGTTATCGTTTATCATTCCTTGGCACTAATGGATATTGTGAAAAAGCTTAAAAACAAGAAGAAGTGTCACTTGATTATTGAGGTAGAGGAACTATATTCAGATGTTAGCGAAGATAAGGAACTTCGAAAAAAAGAAATTGATTATTTGCAAATTGCAGATCGATACATTATCATTACCGAACTTTTGAATCAGCAGGTAAACCTGCAAAATAAACCGAAAATTATTTCTCACGGAACATATCAATCGGTTGAGAAATGCGGTGAGAAATTCAACGATGGAAAAACCCACGTGGTATATGCGGGTTCATTTAATCCTGTAAAAGGCGGTGCACTTTGTGCCATCGATGCAGCGGAATATCTTGATAACGGTTTTGTTTTACACGTTTTGGGTAAGGGCAGTGAATCTGAAACCGAAGTGGTCAAAAACAGAATTGAAGAGATTTCTGCAAAAACTGAATGCAGTATCGTTTTTGATGGATATAAATCAGGTAAAGAATTTGATGCGTTTATTCAATCCTGTCACATAGGACTTAGCACTCAACAACCTGACGGTAAATATAACGCTTCATCCTTCCCATCTAAAATACTTATGTATATGTCAAATGGAATTTCGGTTGTAAGTATCCGAATTCCTGCGGTAGATACCTCCGACGTCAAGGATTGTATTTATTATTATGATACTCCTGCCCCGAAGGAAATTGCAAATGCGATTAAACAGGTTCCCACAGATTCTTTTTTTGATTCATCCGAAAGATTATCTGAATTGCACAAGGAATTTGTTAACGGGCTAAAAAGTTTTTTGTAATTGTGAAAAGGAGAACACATGAAAAAAGTTGGTCTTATTACATATTACGGCGATAATTACGGTGGCATTTTACAGGCCTATGCTTTGCAGCAAATAGTTAATGCCAACGGCTTTGATTGTGAACTTGTTTCAAACGACTTTTTGAACCAAAAAAGTGGTTCAAAAAGAATGAAGGATATATTTTATAACCTTTCTTTTGCTATTAAGAATCCTTTTGATTATCTTGCCAAGAGAAAAACCTATCATCAGTACGCGGCTCATAACGCTATCAAGGCAAAAAAATTTGAGGCCTTTCGCCGCGATAATCTTCGCATTCACAAAACGGGATATTTGTCCTACGGTGAGTATCTGCAGAACCCTCCCCAATATGACGTGTATTTGTGTGGAAGTGACCAAATATGGAATCCAAATTTGTATTGTGATAACGGTTTTTATTTTGCTGGGTTTGCCCCCGATGATGCCTTAAAGGTTTCTTATGCATCAAGTGTGGGTGTTTCTACTGTTAATAAAAAGCAGGCAGCGTTCATGGCTCCTTTGCTTAATCGTTTTGACGTAATCTCCACAAGAGAACAAAAAGGTGCAGATATTATCAATGCTATTTCAGAGAAAAAAGCAACTGTGGTTTTAGATCCTACCCTTTTGCTTAACGATAATGATTGGTCTTGTGTAGCGGCTCCACGTTTGATTGAAGAGCCATACGTATTTTGTTATTTGTTTGGTGAACGTGAATATATTGCCGATGTTAAGAAAAAGGTTAGAGAATGGACAGGAATGAAGGTCGTTTGTGTTCCCTTTGTGCCAAGAGAATTGTCCTCTGATGATGAAAAAATATTTGATGCAGGTCCTGCGGAATTTATCAGTTTGATAAAAAATGCATCCTTAGTTCTTACCGATTCATTCCATGCCACCGCTTTTTCAATTAATTTAAAAACCCCCTTTATTTCACTTTGTCGGTTTGATAAAAGTGATAAAAAGAGTATGAATGACCGTCTGGTCACTATTTTAGATATGGTAAGTCTTGGTGACCGACTTGTGGATGCAAACGACACCATCTCTAAAGACTTTTTATTTGATATTGATTTTGAAAAGGCACATAAACATCTTGACGAAAAGCGTGAAAATGACAGCACCTTTTTAATGAATGCCTTGAATTACGATAAAGTGGGAGACAACCATGGAAATTTGTAAATTGTCGAAATGTACCGGTTGCGGTATGTGTGCCGACGTATGTCCTAAAAAGTGTATTTCCATTGAATATGATTCCTGCGGTTTTTACAAAAGCTGTGTCGATGAAGACCTCTGTGTGAATTGCAATCGATGTAAAAAGGTTTGCCCCGCTAATCATCCTAACAATAAATATCCCATTCAAAAGACCTATAAGGCACGTCGCACAGATAAGCAGGCCGCCGTTCGTAGTACATCAGGCGGTATTGCTGCGGCTATGAGTGAATACGTCATTAAAAACGGCGGTTTCGTTTGCGGATGTGGATTCGATGACGAGTTTCATTTGAAACACACCCTTGCATCAACGTTGGATGAATTGGAAAGTTTTAAGGGCTCCAAGTATTTACAAAGTTATACAGTTGGAATCTATATACAGGTAAAAGAAAAACTGTCGGCAGGGGAGACGGTATTGTTTGTGGGTACCCCTTGTCAGGTGTCGGCTCTTCAAAACTATTTAGGCAAAGAGTACGATAATCTATATACGGTGGATTTCGTCTGCCACGGTGTAGCTTCTCGCTATGCGTTCGACAAATATATTGACTCTTTAAATCAAGAGTATGCTCCGATTTCGATACAGTTTCGAAATAAGGATAAGGGATACCGTAACA
>JAZQJN010000162.1:0-4000 GCA_045541655.1 Acutalibacteraceae bacterium | reverse complement strand
CCTCACCTCTCATAGAGGAGGTTACACCAATGATAGGACATTTAACGTCTTCAGGCAGGGTAAAGGAAAGGTTTGCACGAAGGAGTTTATACTGCTCACGGGCGGTGAATTCAAGATTTTTATGAAGGGTTTTTTGAACATCTTTTTCTAAAAAATGAGATGCTTTTTCTTTACGGGATTTTTTATTACTCATATTCACTCACCTGCCTATTTCTTTTCTTCCCCATTAGCGGTGGGGTCGGTTTTGTATTTATAATAATAGCCGTATTTCTTACCACCGTCACCCATCAGGTTAGGTATCTTGGCAAGAATGGGATAATCATAAGTATTCACGATATAACTATCTTCGTGAATGGTATTGTCCATAATGGTAATGATTGCGAGAATACTTATAACAATAAGTGCACCTAAAATCAATCCAAAGGCAGTGTATTTTGTAGTGCTGGGGGCTACCTTATGGCTATTTACCATGGCCGAGTCCACAACCTCCATAGAACTACCTTCAACAATTTCAGAAACTCTTTGGGGCAAAACCTTGGCTATACCATTGGCTATCTTTGCGGCATGACTTGCGTTACCACAGGTTACTATAACCTTCATTACTTCGGTTTCTTTTTCAGACTTTGCCTCGATCATATAATACATTTCTTCCCAGGTGTAATCGAGATCAATCTCATCCCTTACTCTTTCAAGGGTGGTTCGGTTTTTGAGAAGAACCGAGTAGGTTTTAACCAAACTCTGTGCAGCACTGATTTCGGAAGAACTAATACTGAATCCCAAGTCGTTTACCGAGAAGGAGGTATTATTTACATAAAGAAGTATGGAGGAGGAATAGGATGGGGGAATAAGGAAGGTTGCGATTGAGAATCCTATTGCCGCGGTAAGAATACTAACCAGAATAACTATTCCGATTTTTTGCCAGATAAATCTAAGTATTCTGGTTACATCCACAACATAATATTCGTTGTTTTTTGTTTTAACTGTGTTTTCCATTTCGCCTTTGCTCCTTAAGATATGCAATTGCATAGAGTTATAATGTAAATCCGCCTTAATTATAGGGGTTGTTGATGATTGAATTTGTATAAAATACAAACGATTATCTGTATAAGGACACACCTACACATACTACTCCTCATACTCAGACTTATGGTATCACTTTTTGATGTATATGTCAAGTAAATAATAAGATTTCTATTGATTTTTATTCCCTTTTCGCATTATCAAATCGGTTGACTTTTTAGAGCTTTTGTAGTATGTTAGAAAATAAGTGTTTTAAGAAAAAAATATTGCCTATTTTTTATATTAAGGATTTGATATAATGTCATTTTTCAAAACCGTTGAGGCAAAGACCGCCTTTCAACTCGGTTCCATTTGTTCTATTTCCTATTTGGTGGTTTATATCTCACGAAATATTTTAAGTGCCGCATCCCCCGAACTTATGCAGTATGGGATATTCAATGAAGCACAACTTGGTGTGCTTTCTATGGTATTCTTCTTCTGTTACGCCGTGGGACAACTGATAAACGGTATCATTGGAGAAAAAATTAAAGCAGGATATATGATAAGTTTCGGTCAGATAATTTCCGGACTTTGCAATATTGCATTTGTGTTATTCCTGAATCCCTCCCTTAATGTCATTACGTACGGATTATGGGGTTTTTCCCTTTCTATGATATATGCTCCTATGACCAAAGTTGTTTCGGAAAACACTTCAAAAAAACTTGCATCCATTTGTTGTATGACATTTACCTTTTCCGCTCTCTTCGGCTCTCCCCTTGCAGGAATTATTGCCCTTATATTTAATTGGAAACATTCTTTCCTTGCCAGCGGTGGTTTGCTTATCGGTATGGGACTAATTTGCCTTCTTACCTTTACAATTCTGGAGAGAAAAGGTATTGTAAAATACAATCAATTCAAAAATGCAGCAAAGGAAAAAGGTTCCTTCAAAGTGTTGTATGAAAACCGAATTATTCGTTTTTCGGTGGTGGCACTGCTTACCGGTGTAGTTAGAACGTCGGTGGTGTTTTGGCTTCCCACCTACACCAATAAATATTTAGGATATTCCGAGGATACCTCAAAAATCCTGTTTACAATCATCACCCTGGCTATTTCCTTTGCACCCTTCTTGGCAGCATATATTAATAACAAAATCTTTAAGGACAACCTGTTTCACACCTTACTTTTATCCTTTAGCACCAGTGCAGCCACATTCCTCTTGATGTATTTTATAAACAATCCTCTTCTCAACCTGATTGTAATGTTCCTTGCCATATTCACCTCAAAACTTGCCGATGCTATGCTTTGGAGTTTTTATTGTCCCTCTCTGAAACATACGGGGATGGTATCCACCGCCACGGGGGCTCTCGACTTTTTCAGTTATTTTGGTGCAGCAATTTCCACCTACGTTTTCGGTGATATTGCCACCAAAATCGGTTGGAAAAATCTTATTTTAATATGGTTCTCGCTTATGTTTGTGGGCATTTTCTTCAGTTTTGCGAAAAAGGAAAAAGCCCCTCTTCCTTTTTCCAAATAAAACTTTTTAGTAATAAAATCACCTTTTTATTATATGTTATAAATATTTCCCTTTTAAGTAAAATGGTCAATTCGGATTACAACCACGTTTGACTGGGTCCTCGCAAAAAGGAAACTGTTGAATTCTTTGATTTTGCTAATAAAAAACCCCTATGGTAGTTTTATACCATAGGGGTTTTTTGTTTTGTTTTGTTATTCCTGATATCCTTGAGGATTATTTTGTTGCCAACGCCAAGTGTCTTCGCACATTTTATCTATGCCAAGTTCAGTTTCAAAACCAAGATATTCTTTTGCCTTCTTAACGTCTGCAAAAACCACGGCTAAATCGCCATCACGGCGAGGAGCAAATTTACGGTTTACCTTCTTGCCCGATGCCTTTTCAAAAGCATCAACAAGTTCAAGAACGCTATATCCGCGACCCGTACCCAAATTATACATCTCAATACCTTCACATTCCTCTTTCTGAAGACGTTTAAGGGCAAGAAGATGTCCCCTTGCCAAGTCGCAAACGTGGATATAATCTCGAATACAGGTACCATCTCTTGTTTCATAGTCATTACCGAAAACCGAAAGTTCTTTGAGTTTTCCGATGGCCACTTGGGATACGTAGGGCATCAAATTGTTGGGGATACCTTTGGGGTCTTCACCAATTTCCCCCGAAGGGTGAGCACCGATAGGATTGAAATATCTAAGCAGGGTTATTTTCCATTCATTATCGGCAATAGAGGCATCCTTTAAGATTTCCTCTATCATAAACTTTGTTCTGCCATAGGGGTTGGTAATACCATCGCCTGTTTTAAAGTTTTCTACATAGGGTGCTTCATTTTCTCCGCCGTAAACGGTGGCCGAAGAGGAAAATACCAATTTTTTGCATCCCATTTTTGCCATAACCTGACAAAGATTAACTGTACCCGAAATATTGTTTTCATAATACATAAAGGGAAGTTTGCAGGATTCACCCACCGCTTTAAGTCCGGCGAAGTGGATAACCGCATCTATTTTATTTTCCTTAAATATATTTTCCATTCCCTTTGTATCACGCAAATCGCATTCATACTTTTTGATGGATTTAGAGGTCAGTTTCTCTACCCTTTCAAGAGATTTTGGGCTGGAGTTTGAATAGTTATCCATAGAGATAACTTCATATCCGTTATTAAGCAGTTCAACGCAGGTATGGCTACCTATGTATCCTGCGGCACCGGTTACTAAAATTTTCATAAAAAACACCTCAAAAAAACATTTAATTCCTTTAGGGTAAAGTTTTCCAAATTCGTTTGGACGCGGCCATCAATCGCTCCACAAAAATATCGGGGGCGGTTGCAGAACCTATAGGGGTGGATTTCTCGCAGTACATTCCGTGGAAGTCGCTGCCACCTGTCATACACAAATCGTGCTCTTTAGCGATGGTGATAAGGTTATTTACCCTTTCTTCATCGCAAGAGGGGTGCCAAATTTCAACACCATCAAG
>JAZQJN010000161.1:0-2174 GCA_045541655.1 Acutalibacteraceae bacterium | reverse complement strand
AATACCGTGCAATTCTCCAAAAAGAAGTTTTCGATAACGGTGGCAACTACCTCTGGACTGAAGGTGGAAAACCCGCTACGGAAGCAGGTATTACCGATGACCAGATTTTGAAGTATCTCTCTAATCAGACCAGCGACAATGGTGATGTGTATCAAACCATGCGTCAGGTTGCAGACCGCCTCTATCACGCAATTAAAGATGCTTCCATTGCTGCAGATTCAACAAACTTGACCGGTACTAATGATAATATCGAGCAGGGCTATTGGATGTTCGCCGATATAACCGATTTAACTGGTAATGAGGCTAATTCCTTGGTTATGGTAGATACCAAGGGTCAGGACGCTCTTACCATTACTCCTAAAACTGCACTTCCTACTGTTGAAAAGAAGGTAAAGGATATCGACGATAGTGAGGACGATAGCATTACTGACAACGCTTGGCATGATTCCGCTGACCACGATATCGGTGATGCCGTACCCTTTAAGTTGACTGCTACTCTTCCAAGCAATGCCCCAAATTATGAGTCCTACAAAATCGTATTCCATGATACTCTTGCTGCAGGTTTAACTCTTAATAACAGTTCTTTTAAAGTATACATGTACGATACTTTATACAAAGCTAACGTTGACACAGATGTAAATGATTATATTAAGGAAGTTACTGCAAACTTCGCTGTAAACACCAATCCTACCGATGGTTGTACATTTGATGTTACCTGCGAGAATGTTTTTGCCATTGAAGGCGTTACCAAAGATACCGCATTCGTTGTTTGCTATGATGCAACCCTTAACGAAAATGCTGTAATCGGCAGTGCAGGCAACCCCAACAAAGTATTTCTTGAGTTCTCTAACAACCCTTACGACACTACTTCTACCGGTAAAACTGGAGAAGATAAGGTTACTGTTTTCACCTATCAATTGATCATCAACAAGACCGATTCTCACGGCCACGCTTTGAAGGGTGCAGGTTTTACTCTGTACAAGAAAGATGTTAACGGCGACTACAATATTATTGGCACTGAACTTAAAGAGGCAGATATGACCACCTTTAACTGGATGGGTATTGATGATGGCGACTATAAACTGGTAGAGTCCACCGTTCCCGAAGGTTACAACAAAATGTCTGACATTGTTTTCTCCATTTCTGCTGTACATAGCGAGAATGCCGGCGAACCCACCCTCATTTCTTTGGATGGCGGTGTAATGGGCACAGGTGTTGTTGATACCGGTGCAATCACTAAGGATATCGTTAACAATACCGGTACAATTCTTCCTGAAACCGGTGCTATGGGCACAATGTGGCTCATCTTCGGCGGTGCAATGTTCGTAATCTTAGCGGCCGTATTCATGATTACTCGTAAGAAAATGTCTGTTTACGAAGACTAAGATACAAAGTTACATTTATAGTATTTATTGTTGAGTATAGCGGCGGATGGTTTTCCGCCATCCGCCGCTACTTTAACTTAAGGCGGTGGACAGATACTTATGAAGAAAAACAAAATAGGAATTCTATTGGTTCTGATGCTATTCATAGGCGTCTGTGGGCTGCTTTATCCGTCAGTAAGTCAGTATTGGAATTCCAAAACACAAACTAAGGCGGTTGAAAATTACAGAGAAATTTTAGATTCTTTGCAGCCGGAAGATTATGATGCTTTTTTTGAAGAAGCTGAAAACTATAACGCTAAACTTAATGAACTCAATTTTCCTTTGACCGATTATCATCGGCTTAAGGGATATAACGACATTTTTAATCTAAGTGGAACAGGCATTATGGGATACGTATCTATTCCAAAACTTGGTGTGGAATTACCTCTATACCACGGAATTTCTGCCGAAGTTTTGAATGTGGCTTGTGGACATTTAGAAGGTACATCTCTCCCAATAGGAGGCGAAAGTACCCATTGTGTTCTATCCGCACATCGCGGGCTTCCGCACGCTAAATTGTTTACCGAGCTTGATAAAATGGAAGTTGGCGACACATTTACCATTACGGTTCTAAACCGAACTGTTACCTATCAGGTGGATCAAATCAAAGTTGTTCTTCCAAATGAAACAAACGATGTTCAAATTGTTGCCGGTGAAGATTTGTGCACGTTGCTCACCTGTACCCCCTACGGCATCAATTCTCATAGATTACTTGTCCGAGGAACACGTATTGAAAATGCGGCACCTGTG
>JAZQJN010000160.1:0-7858 GCA_045541655.1 Acutalibacteraceae bacterium | reverse complement strand
GTAAAGGTAAAAAAATTGAAATGTTTGCCTCCTATGAACCGAGAATGACCATGATGGCAGAGTGGTTCAAGCAACTTTACGGAGAAAGTGAAGGCAAGGAGCACAAGGGTATCTTCCCCGCTTCGGCTATCTTCTCCACCGACTTGCACTCCCTTGGTCAATACGTTCAAGACGGCGAAAGAACCTTGTTTGAAACGGTTGTGCTGATTGATAATAACGACAAAGACATTGTTATTGAATCTCAGGAAAACGATGGTGATGGATTAAACTTCCTTTCAGGTAAAAATCTTTCCTTCGTTAATCGCAAAGCATTTGAGGGAACGGTTCTTGCCCACAATGACGGCGGTGTTCCCAACATTGTCATTACCCTTGACCGAGCCGATGAATACAACTTCGGTCAAATGGTTTACTTTTTTGAAAAAGCATGTGCTATTTCCGGTTATCTTCTGGGTGTAAACCCCTTCGACCAACCCGGTGTAGAGAGTTACAAAAAAAATATGTTTGCTCTCCTTGGAAAACCTGGTTACGAAGACCGCAAAGCCGAACTGGAAAAGCGTATTGCTGAATGATAAATTAATCAATAAAAATTATAGAAAAGAGGAACTCATTATGATTCAACTTATTGTAGGAAATAAAGGAACAGGTAAAACTATCCGCCTTATTGATTACATCAACGGTGCTGTAGAAACCTCAAAAGGTTCTGTAGTTTGTGTTGAAAAGGGTAGTAACCTTCGTTTCAACCTTACCAACAAAGCCCGTCTTATCAACGTAGATACTTACGGCGTTGCATCCTTTGACGAACTTTACGCTTTCGTTTGCGGTCTTTGTGCATCTAACTACGATATCACCGATCTTTGCATCGACGGCACCCTTAAAATCGGTGGCAAAGATATGGAAGCTTTGGTTCACTTCCTTGATCGTCTTTCTGTTTTGGCAGAAGAAAGCAACGTAAAAATGCTTCTCACCGTATCCTGCGATGCTGCAGAACTTCCCGAAGGTATTCAACACGTTGCAACCATTATCTAATTAAAGGATAATAATACTTAAAAATATAAGGACAGCGAATGGTTTATTCTCTGTCCTTTTGTTTTAGGAGAAATAAATGGATACTAAAAAATCTGCTCTCGGCAACGGGTGTAAATTATATAAAAAATGCGGTGGATGTCAGTTGCAAAATCTCACTTACGATGAGCAACTAAAATTCAAACAGAAACTTTGCGAAAAGCATCTGTCGAAATATTGCAAAATATCCCCCATTATCGGAATGGAACATCCCTATCATTATAGGAATAAGGTTCAGGCGGCATTTGCCACCACCAAGGATGGCAGAATTATATCCGGAGTGTATCAGTCGGGCACGCATAGAATTGTCCCCGTTGACCTTTGTATGACCGAGGATAAAAAGGCGGATGAGATAATCGTGTCTATCCGCTCTCTTATGAAGGATTTCCGTATGACCGCCTATAACGAGAATACGGGTCACGGATTTCTTCGCCACGTGCTTGTTAAAAGGGGATTTACCACCAATCAGATTATGGTGGTAATGGTAACGGGAACACCTATCTTCCCCGCAAAAAATAACTTTGTAAAGGCACTTCGTAAAATTCATCCCGAAATAACCACAATAGTCCAGAACATCAATATGAAACCCACCAATCTTGTGCTCGGTGATAGACAAAATGTCCTCTTCGGCACAGGATATATTGAGGACGTGTTATGTGGACTAACATTCAGAATATCCCCCGCAAGTTTTTATCAGATAAACCCTGTTCAGACCGAGGTGCTTTACGGCAAAGCAATGGAACTTGCCGACCTTAAAAAAGGACAAAGGGTGATTGACTGTTATTGCGGTATAGGCACAATAGGACTTTGTGCCGCTAACGTTTGCGACTGTCAGGTTATCGGTGTGGAACTTAATCCCGATGCAGTAAAGGATGCAAAATTTAACGCCAAGAGAAACAATAAAAATAACGCAAAATTCTACTGCGGAGATGCGGGACAGTTTATGACCGAAATGGCTGAGAACGGAGAAAGTGCCGACGTGGTTTTTATGGACCCTCCAAGAGCAGGGAGCAGTGTGGAATTTATAGATTCGGTTAAAACTTTAGCACCGAAAAAAATCATTTATATATCCTGCAATCCCGAAACAATGGCACGGGATTTGGAACTTTTAACAAGAGATAAAAAATATATAGTGAAAAGTTTAACCCCTGTGGATATGTTCCCCCACACAAACCATTGTGAGGCGGTTTGTTTGCTCACAATTTCATAGAATGAATTTATATCACCTAAAAATGAGTCGAGAAACATCTCGGCTCTTTTTTGTATGAATTTACAAATCTTACAAATAATAAAATGAAAAAATATAAGGTGGTAAGTTATTCCAATGGATTCCTTGAAACTTCTTAAAAACGCTAAAAGGGCTATTAAAAATCTTCGCAAAAAATATAAAATCGCAGTAAAAATCCGAAAGGATATTTACGACGAGTGGTTAAAAGATAATTTTTATATTTTAGAAAGAGAAACCTTTATCTCTATAAATACACTCAAAAGTTATAAAATAAATCTTCAAAAAATTATTCCTCTTTGTGAAAATTTCATTGAAACAAAGGGAGAAAATCTTGATTCCGTTTTGCAAAAAAAGGGTGAATATTATTCTGCCGAAATTTTAGAATGTATTCCCCATATCATCCGCCTTCTTTGCGTTATCAAGTGTGAAAAGGATAAAAAATATTTGCCCTATACCGTTAAAACTTTCCGCTCACTTAACGAACCCTTTTGCCGAGAACTTGTGGAAAAGCACTGCGTTATTGATCACATTTTTAATGAGGATAATATCTTTAAAAAAATGGATAATGCCACCAAAAGTTACTATCGCTCACAGTGTTCTAAAAGTGCAAAAAGAAACAAAATATCTCAAAAAAACTTTGCTGAAAATATTCTGAAAAATGCAAAAGAGAACGGTGTTCATATCGGTCACATTTTTCTTGAAGACACAAAAGAAGATTTTGCTCTAAAAATCAGAGGCGAATTATTTCTTATATTCAGACTTGCTTTACCTCTGATTTTTTCTTTGATTTTGTCTATTTGTTTCAAAAATATTTTTGCGGGAATTTTACTTTACATTCCTCTTCACGAAATTTTAAGATTCCCTTTGCAGTGGATATTTACAAAAGGTATATCCCCTCGATTTGTCCCCCGAATGGAACTTAAAAACCGTCTTCCAAAGGAAGCGAGAACCCTTATCACCGTGTCTGGACTTGTTCCAAAGCCCAACGAAGTTAAGGGCATTTGTGAGCATTTAGAGGAACTGTATTTTGCCAATCCGCAAAAGGAAACGGGGATATGTTATCTTGCCGACCTAAAGGAATCGGAGGTGCCCTATCTACCCTCGGATGAGGTGGAAATTAATGCTTTAATCAGGGGAATAGAAAACCTGAATAAAAAACACAAGTCTAAATTTTTCTTGGCTGTACGACCTCGTGTATATTTAAAAACTCAAAACGCCTACGCGGGATATGAGCGAAAACGAGGTGCTATAATCGAACTTTGCGAACTTATTATTGAAGGGAAAAACCGCTTTTCTCATTTTATCGGTGATATGGATTGGGTTAAAAATGCCCGATATGTCTATGCTCTCGACAGCGACACAAAACTTCCCCAAGACGGCGTTCTGGAAATGGCTTCGGCAGCACTTCATCCCCTGAACAGCCCCCAAATAAAAAACGGAATAGTGCAAAGCGGACACGCTCTCTTTGTGCCTCCCGTGTCGGTGGGATTAAGAGATGCTCAAAAAACCTATTTTGGCTCAATTATGAATGGCCGGGGAGGAAATTCCCCCTACAATTCGCCCTGTTCAAATCTTTATTTTGACCTTCTTGGAGAGTCTGTTTTTGCGGGTAAGGGATATTTTGAAATTGACACTTTTTACGCCCTTTTAAAAGATGCCTTTCCAAAGGAAAGAGTGCTTAGCCACGATATTTTGGAGGGCGGATATCTACGTCCCGCCTTTTGTTCCTTTACCGAGGTTACCGACGGATGCCCTAAAAATTCCGAAGGATGGTACAACCGCCTCGGCAGATGGATACGGGGTGATTTTCAGAATTCTTTATTTATTGGAAACACAATTCCCACCAAAAAAGGCAAGACAAAAAATCCTCTGCCACTAACTTCTCGGTTTTATTTGTTTGATAATCTTACAAGACAAATTTGTCCTTTTGTATCGGCTTTGCTTTTGATATTCGGTGCATTTTGTCCACCCGTTCGTTTGATCTATTGTACCGCAGCACTTTTGTCGGTCACCTTTGGAGATCTTTTATCCTTTGCCCGACTATTTATTTTCAGAGGGGCTTCCGCCCTTACAAGGCGATACCATTCGGGACTTTTGCCCGACGCTTTTAGGGATATTTTAAGGGCATTATTTTCGGTGATGATGCTCATAAACACCGCCGTTGTTTCGGGAACATCGGCATTTTTGGGACTTTTCAGACAGTATATATCAAAGAAGAATCTTCTCTCATGGACCACCGCCGCCGATGCGGATTGCCTTGCAAAGGGCACTCTTCTCTCCTATATCGCGTCAGGATATTATAGTATATCTGCAGGGATTTTACTCCTTGCCTTTGCACCGTTTTTTCTAAAAATTGCGGGGGCATTATTTGTTCTTTGTCCCTTTGTTTTATATCTTTGTTCCAAAAACAAAAGGGAAGAAAGAATCCTCCTCACCGATGAACAACGGGATAAAATTTCTAATTACATCGTGCTTATGTGGAATTTTTATGACAACACCGTTACTAAAAGGAACAACTATCTGCCTCCCGATAATATCTCAATAGCACCCTCATCCCAAATGGCAACACGCACCTCCCCCACCAACATCGGGCTTTATCTTTTATCGGCATTTTGTGCTATGAAACAGGGGATAATATCCTCCGATGAACTTTTACACCGCACCAAAAATTGTCTTGACACTTTAGATAAATTAGAGCGTTGGAAGGGGCATTTCCTCAACTGGTACAACACCGAAAATCTTGCATCTCTCACCCCAAAATACTGTTCGGCGGTGGATTCGGGCAATATGATTTGTTGTCTTTACGCCCTTAAAAACGGGATAAAATCCATCCCCGAATTCAGGGAAATTGTATCACGAATTGAGAATATTATATTGGAAACCGACTTCTCGGTATTTTATAACGAAAAACGGAAACTTTTTCATATCGGATTCGATTTAGAAAAGGGTGAACTTACCGACGGTTACTACGATATGCTAATGAGCGAGGCAAGAATGATGGTGTATTATGCGGTGGCAAAAAGACAGGTGCCAAAGGATGCCTTTACAAATCTTTCCCGCATTTTAACCGCCGAAAAGGGATATATGGGTCCCGTATCTTGGACAGGAACCGCTTTTGAATATCTTATGCCTCCGCTTCTTCTACCTACCTACAAGGGGTCTCTTGGATACGAGGGGATAAAGTATTGTATTTTTTGCGGTAAAAACCGAGCGAAAGAATTGGGACTTCCCTTCGGTTGTTCCGAAAGCGGATTTTACTCCTTCGACGGACAACTTAACTATCAGTACAAAGCCCACGGAATTCAGCGTTTAGGTCTAAAACGAGGGATGAACAAGGAATATGTGGTATCCCCTTATTCATCATTTTTGGCTTTGCCTTTTTGTCCTGATTATGCTCTTAATAATTTAGAACGGCTTAAAAATATAGGTGCTTACGATAAATTCGGTTTCTACGAAGCGGTGGATTACACCAAAAACCGCCGAGGCAACGCACCCTTTAGTATTGTTCAAAGTTATATGGCACACCATGTGGGAATGAGTATTTGCGGAGCATACAACACCCTTACCAACTTCGGACTTTGTGAACTTTTTATGCAGGATGAATTGTTAAGTGCCAAAGAATTATTATGCGAGAAAATCCCCGTCGGAGCAAAAGTTTACAATCACTTTGTAGAACAAAACGAGGATAAAAAACCTCCTCGAATGAGTGCCCCTGCCGAGAGGTTTGAAAGTATATCCCCCCTTAATCCTACCGCTCATCTTTTATCTAACGGAAATATGTCCCTCATTATTTACGATAACGGATGCTCCGCCAACATCTGTGAGGGTAAAAGATTGTATCGTGGCTTTGGAGATTTATTCCGTAATCCTTTGGGAATATTTGCCCTTGCTAACGTAGGTCGAAAAAAATTTTTCTTAACCCCTGTTATAAAAGACAGTTTAAACCGACAGGTGCAAATATCCTCTCAATATGTATCCTATTTTTGCAAAAATAAAACCACCGAATGGGGTATGGCGATATTTCTTCACAAAAAACTTCCCTGCGAGGTGCGGAAAATACGGGTTAAAAATCTTACCGCAAAAGTACAAAGTGCTCGATTGCTTATTTATCTTGAACCACAACTTTTATCCCAAAAAGAATTTTCCTCTCATCCCGCCTTTAATCGGCTCTTTATTATATCCAATTATGATAGCGAAAACAAAATTATATTCTTTGAAAAACGATGCAGAAACACAGGAGAAATATCCGATGTTTTAGGTGTGGGGTTAGATAGAGATTTAGACTTTGAGTTTGACACCCGCCGAGAAAAAGTAATAAAACACGATACAATTATAAAATCTTTATTAGGCGGAATTAAACTTGAAAATGAATCTTCAGGAACTCCCGACCCCTGCCTTGCCTTACGGATAAGAATGAGACTTAATCCCAAAATTACGAAAGAAATGGGTCTTATTATTTGCCACGGCAAAACAAAACAATCGGTAGTCGCAAATATTTGTTATTGCAGACGAGAAAAAAACGGATATATCAGAGGGGCGAATTCACCATTTCCAATGGCAAGTTTAGAGGGACGAATTGCCCAAAAATTACTACCCCAATTATATTCGCCTTTGGGATACAAACAACGTCACAAAGATAATTTTTCTATACACGCTCTTTGGCAAATAGGTATTTCGGGGGACCGTCCCATTATCACCGCTCATATAAAAGATGAGGACAGTGTTAAAAATCTAAAATCTTTTTTTAGTATGTACGGCATCCTTAAGGGATGCTCAATCCATTATGATTTGTGTGTGATTTACAATAAGGGCGGAGACTATTTTGACCGACTTTATAACGCCCTTATAAAGTGTGCCGAGGAAAATAATGCCCATTCCTATATTGGCAACGGAATATATCTTTTGGAGGAACATTCAATGTCAAAGGACACAAAAACCGCCCTTGAACAAACGGCTTGTTGCAAGGCGGAAGAGTTATTATCCAGCAAAATAAAGACCGAAAAATACAAGGGGATATCTCTTATATCTGCACATCGTAACGACAATATTGCAGAGGAGGAAACTCTCTATCTTAACGGCGGTCACAACCGCTGTAAAAGGGATGATATTCCTGTTTTATCCCTCTCTGTGGGAGATTTTTATAAGGATTCGTTCCTACTCAAATCCACCCCGTCTCTCCCTTTTTGCAACGTTATGGCAAACAATAATCTGGGAACTGTGGTATCTAACAACGCCTTGGGATTCACCTATTATAAAAATTCCCACGAAAACCGCCTTACCGAATTTTTTAACGATACCCGTTTCGATAACAAGGGCGAAATGCTCATAATGAATATCGGAGATAAATACTTCGATATGATTCAAGGTACCAGGGTTATTTATACTAAAAACTCAACCCATTACAAAGGTGAAATTGAAGATACAGTTTATACTGTCAGGGTGTGGGTGGAAAATAATAGTAAAATGATATCTGTATCCTTCTTAGAGATTCCAAAAGAAGAATGTAGAATTGCATTTTACTGTCAACCTATTCTTGCTTCCACACCCTCAAAACAAATCAGCATCAGG
>JAZQJN010000159.1:0-13330 GCA_045541655.1 Acutalibacteraceae bacterium | reverse complement strand
GTAAGGATAAAGTTTTTGGTACTAATTTCGATAATTTGTGGAAACAAATCGCTGCAGAGGCACCTCAAGAATTTTTATCTGCTCAACTTACATATACCAAAGTAAAATATTACGATGCATTGTATAATATGCTTGTTAAATCCACCTCCTCGGGAGGTTTGGGATTCAACCCAAACAACTATGGAATTGCTCTAAAATCTGCCCTGTTCTCACGATCACTACAACATGGCGTCTCAGGTGCATTCGACATAATTGAAACGGCATTTACCACCATAGGCGGTTTTGCAGGGAAGACCGAAAAAGAGCTTATTGCCGCCATTTATGCAGAGTGCGGTGCCGTGGTTACCACTCCACCCTCATCAAGTTCTATCGCTATGAACAGTTCTTCTTCCATAGCGGTTCAGTACGGATTGGTTGGGAAATATATGAAGTATTATTCTAGAAACTCTTCCTCTGTGCAAGCGAGTGTTTGGCGACGTCTTAATATAAATGAGCCGACCGATTTATATGCACTTTTGAATAATCCACCCATTAACATTACACCTCAAGATTAGGAGTTGATATTATGAGCAAAATTATTGTAGATGCTTTTGGCGGCGATAACGCACCTCTTTCCGTTATTCAAGGTTGTGCCGACGCTATAAAAGAGTATGGTGTTGAAATTGTGCTTTGTGGTAATGAAGATATCATTAGAAACGAGGCCGAAAAAAATAATGTATCTTTAGACGGTATGGAGATTATCCATACCGAGGAAGTCTTTGATATGCACACCGACCCTTCTGAGATTATTAAATCGGGTAAAAATACATCTGTGGCGGTAGGTCTTTCTGCCCTTGCAGAGGGTAAGGGCGACGGATTTGTATCCGCAGGAAGCACAGGTGCTTTGCTTGTAGGTGCTACCTTTATTGTGAAACGCATCAAGGGCATTAAACGCCCTGCTATTGCCACTGCTATCCCTGCTCCCGACGGACTTTTCCTTCTTCTTGATTCGGGTGCAAACGTGGAGTGTCGCCCCGAAATGCTCTACTCCTTTGCGGTTATGGGGTCAACCTATATGCAAAAGGTTGTGGGGATTGAAAATCCCCGTATTGGTCTTCTTAACGTTGGCGTTGAGGATACTAAGGGTGATGCACTTCGCCTTGAAACCTATCAGTTGCTTAAGGAATCTGATATGAATTTTGTTGGCAACATCGAAGCAAGAGAGGTCCCGAACGGTGCTTGTGACGTTTTGGTTTGCGACGGCTTTTCAGGAAACGTTGTTCTTAAATTATTTGAAGGTCTTGCAAAATCCTTCTTCAAACTGCTTAAAAGAACCTTCCTTTCGGGATTTAAAAATAAAATCGGTGCTGCTCTTCTTAAAAAGGATGTTTATGCTATTAAAAAATCCCTGGATGCTTCGGAACAGGGCGGTGCTCCCCTACTCGGTGTTACCAAGCCCGTTATTAAAGCCCACGGCAGTTCCGATGCCAAGGCAATAAAAAATGCTATTCGACAAGCGTTTACCTTTGCTAATTCAGGTGCCATTGATATAATGACCGAAAATTTTGCCAAAAAAGAGAGTTGATTTATTTTGAAACAACTTCAGCAAAAAATTAAATACGAATTTAAGGATATAAAACTACTTCAAAACGCCCTTACTCACTCCTCATACGCAAATGAAACCCACAAACCCGAAATGAGTAATGAACGTTTGGAGTTTTTGGGTGATGCCGTATTATCTATTATTGTATCGGATTATCTATTCGACCATTTCAGACATATCCCCGAAGGCGAACTTACCCGTCTTCGTGCCGCTTCGGTTTGTGAACGTTCCCTTTGCGAATTCGCCAAAAAATTAGGACTTGGTCAACATCTATTCTTAAGCCGCGGTGAACAAAATACAGGTGGCAGAGAACGTTCTTCCATCCTTGCCGACGCTTTTGAAGCCCTTATTGCCGCTATTTATCTTGATGGTGGAATCGAAAAGGCGAGATGTTTTGTCCTTTCCTACGTTAAAGAATCCATTGAGGGTCAACAAAGGGTTGCATTTAAGGATTATAAAACTGCTTTGCAAGAAGTTATTCAACAAAATCCCGAAGACCGACTTTGTTATGTTCCTGCAGGAGAAAGTGGTCCCGACCACAACAAAACCTTCCGTGTGGAGGTTACTATCAACTCCAACGTTGTGGGAATGGGTGAAGGAAAAAGTAAAAAGGATGCTGAACAAGCAGCCGCAAAAGAAGCCCTGCATCTTATGGGGATTATCTAGTTTTTTTACAGATATAGATATATAAAATTTTGGGAAGGGATATCTTTATGGAGATTAAAAGATATTTTGAAGATTATAATACAACCCAAATAGGTGCTTTGCCTCCTCGCAGTTATTTTGTGCCTTTTGCTAATTTCGAGGATGCTGTTTCGGGTACTGCAAGAGAGTATTCAGAGAGATTTGAGTCCATTTCAAAAAATTGGGCTTTGTTTCACTATGAATCAATATCCGATGTGCCTGAAAACATTTTATCTCCCGGTTTCCCTCTTAACGGAAAAAACACCATTCCTGTTCCCTCTTGCCTCGAACTTAAGGGATATGGTAATCCCCAATATCTTAAAGACCGATTTCCTATTCCAATAAATCCTCCCTTTACTCCTTCTTTAAACCCTGTATCGGTTTATCTGACTGATTACGAATACAGCGTAGATAACACCAACAAAAAACATATCGTTTTTGACGGTGTGGGAAGTTGTTTTTATCTTTATGTAAACGGTATTTTTGTCGGATACAGTCAGGGTCCCAATACTCCTGCAGAATTTGATATTACTCCCCATTTAATATCGGGGAAAAACCGTTTGGCTGTTATTTGTTTCAAATACTGTGTCGGTACATATCTTGATTGTCAAGATAACTGGCGTTTTTCAGGTATATTCCGTGATGTTTATGTTTTAGACCGCCCCTCAGGATGTATTACCGACATCGATATTAAAACCGAAATATCCCTTGACCTTCGCACCGCCACCGTTTCTGCGAAAGCGGAATGTTTGCTTCCCTTGGAAGTAGAGGTATCCCTCCTTAATCCTCGTGGCGAAGAGATACAAACCTCAAACCTTGACCAAAATTGTCAGGTTTGTTTTGAGGTATCATTTCCTATGCTATGGTCGGCTGAAACTCCTGAACTTTATACCATTGTTTTCAAATTCAACGGTGAAATTATCGCAAAAAAGGTTGGAATTAAAAGCATTTCCACCGAGGGCGGTGTCTTCAAAACAAACGGTCGTGTAGTAAAACTTAAAGGTGTTAACTACCGTGATTTCCACTCCGAAAAAGGATTTAGTGTATCCCTTGGGGATATGGAAAAGGATATTATTTTGATGAAACAAAATAATATTAACGCGGTAAGGACTATTGGATGTCCCCCCGACCCTCGTTTTCTTGAACTTTGCGACAAATACGGACTTTACGTTGTTGCTGATGCCGATTTAGATGCTTCAGGATTTGGCATTTATGAAAATCCTGTTTCCTATGATGAAAGGTTTAAACCCTTAGTCATTGACCGAGTTATCCGTTCATATAAGCGTGATAAAAACCATCCATCGATTATTGTTTGGTCGGTAGGCAGTCGATGTGGCTATGGACAGAATATTATTGACGCTATATCTCAACTAAAAGAAATAAATCCCGATATTTTGGTACATTACGAAGGTGCGTTTGTTGCATCTTCTAAGGATAGTGAATATCCTACTGAACTTGATATTGTAAGTTACAAATATATCTCCCCCCTTGACTGTAAAAAGGTAATTTGGGCAAACAATGATCGCCCATTTTTGCTTTGTGAGTTTGGAAATGCTATGGGTAATGTGGGTGGTGACCTTAAAAAGTATTTAGAAATTATGGATACTGAACCCGCCTTTATGGGTGTGTTTATGTCTGAGTGGAAAGATTTATCCCTCGCTCGTAAAGTGGGTAACCAAACCGCTTATCTTTATGGCGGAGATTATAGTGATGAGATAAATGACGGTGCCTTGTGCGTTAGAGGACTTGTTCTCCCCGAAGGCGATGCACACTCATCCCTTTATGAACTTAAATCTATTTACAAACCCTTTGACGTTTGTGCTGATCCACTTCGCAAGGGGGAATACATTATCACCAATCTTTATGATTTTGTGTATCTTTCCCGACTTGAATGTTCCTACGAAATCACCCGTTATGGTAAGGTGATAGATAAAAAACTCATTGGAGTTTTACCCATTGCTCCTAAAAAATGTGAGAGAATTTACCTTGATTATGAAGAACCTAAAAACGGAGATTGTTTTATTAGATTTATCTTCCGTTATTTAGGTGATACTCCCTATTCCAAAGACGGTTTTGAGGTGGGGTCTGTGCAGATGGAACTCCCCTGTCCTGAAAGAGAGGTTGAAAAGATCGCTCCCACAGGATCACTTTTTACCGAGCGAAGAGGAAACCAGGTTTTTGTTTCGGGCAAGGATTTTTGCTATACAATATCGGGTAAAAGCGGTACTGTATCTAGCATCAACCTTAAAGGTGCAGAAATCCTTTCAAAACCCGCCCATTTTGACCTTTGGAGATGTGAGACACCTAATTTATCATCTCTTTCAAGCACCCTTAAAAACATGGGATTTAACCGCCTTTGCTACGACGTGCGTAACGTGAACGTTACCGAAGAAAGCGATAAGGTTATTGTATCATCTTCTATCTCCCTGGGGGCAGCAGGTGAGGTTCCATCCCTTAATCTTAACGTTAAACACATTATTTTACCCGATGCATCCTTAAAGATCGTTTGTAATGTTAATTGCCCGAAAAATATTCCCTATCTTCCCCGTTTCGGCATCAGATTCTATTGCAAAAACGATTATTCTCAAGTGGAATATTACGGCTTAGGTCCTTTTGAAAATTACGTTGACAAGCGTGATGCTGTATATATGGGTCACTTCAAAACAACGGTTTCTGATATGTGGGAAAATAATATAATTCCAATGGAATGCGGTAACCGTTTTGTAAAACTTTCGGCAGTTTATAATCAAAACCGAATGGGCCTTTTATTTGTTAATAAAAACGGATTTGATTTTTCCGCTTTACCCCTTTCAACCGAACAAATAGAGAGTGTGGAGCATTGTCATTTACTTCCCGAAAGCAATGACACGGTTATCCACGTGGACTATATGCAAAGCGGTGTGGGTGCCACCTTTGAGGATGAAAATTTCAATCTGAACTTTGCTCTTACCAACAAAGAATTTGTTTTTGAAATCGATATTCATCCCATTTCTGCCGATACCACATCATTTTTACAATATCTATAATCAGAGGTTTTATTAAGTGGATTGCATTAACTGGCTACAAGAAATAAAAAAGAATAAAACTGTGTTGCCCATACTTTCATCTTTTTCTGCAAAAATCCTTAACCTGTCGGTTAAAGATATGTTGAATGATTCGGAAACTATGGCAAACTGTGTTAAAGAGGTGGTAGAAAAGTATGACACTCCTATTGCTTTGATGCCCTTTGATAACACCGTTGAGGCGGAACTTTTTGGATGCAACGTGGCTTTTTCGGATTATGAAATGCCCGTTATATCTAACAAAAGGTTTTCTATGAAGGATGAAAAACCTCTTAATAATCTTCGTATGCCTAAAATTGAAAGTGGCAGGGCTAAAATAGTTTTTGATGCGGTAAAAAGAGTGAAAGAACTTATTCCCCACCGACCTGTATTTGCCTATTGTTTGGGTCCTTTTACCCTTGCTACAAAACTTTTCTCATTTGAAGATATTATATCCGCTTGTGTTGATAATCCGGATCTTATGGATGAGTTAATGGAAAAACTGACCTTTTTTATAACCGAGTATATTTTGAACATCAAATCGGCGGGGGCTGATGGTGTATTTATGGATGAGTCGGCGGCGGGGAATGTTCATCCCTCGATTAATGCAGAATATTCTGCACCATTTTTTACTAAAATTGCCGCCGAAACACAAAACAAAAATTTTCTTGTGATACATCACACCGCAGGTGAAAAGGTATCAAGGCAGATTGGCAATATTTTAGATACCGAGTGTAAAATATATCACTTTGGAGAAGGTACCGACCTTTCGGATATTTCGAATTTTATCCCCGATGGTACCATCTTTATGGGGAATATTTCGAAGGATTGTTTTTTAAGTGATGACACAAAGCATTTAGAAAATGCGGTGGATAATCTCCTTAAAGGTTGTGGCGTAAGGAATAATTTCATTCCCTCAACGTGTGATATTCCCTATAACGCTAATCCCCAATGTGTTGAAAAATTTTTATCTTTAATGAAGGATTTTTACGAAGGAAAATAAAATGAAAACAGTAGTTATTACCGGTGGAACCCGAGGTATCGGCAGGGCTTGTGTAGAATTGTTTGCCGAAAAAGGATACAACGTTGTATTTGGTTACAATAACAGCGACCACCTTGCAAAAGAGTTATGTGAAAAATATAATAACGTTATTTGTGTTAAGGGCGATATATCTACCGAGGAAACCAACAAAGCCCTTTTCGCCTGTGCTATTGACAATTTTGGCGGGGTGGACGTTGCGATCTTAAATGCAGGTATCTCCCATTTTGGTATGCTTTGCGATGAAGGTGAGGATGAATATAATCGCATCTTTGACGTGAATTTCAAGAGTGTTTTCTTGGGATGCAAAGAGGCGTCTAAAATAATGGTAAGTAAAAAGCAAGGTGCTATTGTTACCGTATCCTCAATGTGGGGGCAGGTAGGTTCATCCTGCGAGAGTTTGTATTCCGCATCAAAATCGGCGGTTATCGGTTTTACAAAATCTATTGCCAAGGAATTGGCCCCCAGCGGTATTCGGGTAAACTGTGTTTGCCCCGGGGTAATTGATACCGATATGAACGCGGTGCTTTCAAAGGACACACTAAATGAGTTAGCAGATGAAACTCCCCTTGGTCGGATTGGAACTCCAAGAGAGGTTGCCGAAGCGATATACTTTTTATCAAGCGATAATTCCTCCTTTATTACAGGACAAATTCTTGGCGTGAACGGTGGAATTGTGATATAAAAATTTAAAGGACTGATTGAAATCAGTCCTTTTTTGTTTATTATTTCATTATGTTCAAAAAGCGGTCGATCTCTCGTTTTAATCGGGCGACGGGCAATCCTACCACGTTATAATAGTCCCCCATTATCTCCTTTACAAAGAGTCCGCCTTTACCTTGAATACCATATGAACCTGCTTTATCATCACATTCATCAGTGGCGATATAGGCATCAATTTCCTCTTCTGTTAAGGGATAAAAGGTTACTGCCGTCTTTTCTGAAAAGGTCATTGATTTACCATTTTTACAAAGACAACATCCTGTTATGACGGTGTGGGTTTTGCCCGAAAGAAGTGTGAGCATTCTTTTGGCATCCTCTTTACTTTCGGGTTTGCCTAACATTTCTCCATTATAGAAAACTCCTGTATCGGCACCGATTACAAGGGCTTCGGGATTCATATTTGCTATATCTTTGCATTTAATCACCGACAAAAACGCGGGAATATCATCAAAGGGTAACTCTTTGGGATAATTCTCCTCTGCGTTTGATGAGATAAACTCAACCTCATCAAAAAGGTAACCGATAAGTTCCTTTCGGCGGGGTGATTTTGATGCAAGAATTACTTTTTCTTTTGCCTTTTCCATTATTTATCCTTAAAACGATTACTTCTTACGGGGTGGCGAAGTTTGCGAAGTGCTTTTGCCTCGATTTGGCGGATACGCTCTCTGGTTACGTTGAACTGAAGTCCAACCTCTTCAAGGGTATGGCATCTACCGTCGGCAAGGCCGAAACGAAGTTTAATAACGTCTCTTTCTCTTTGAGCGAGGGTGTTAAGGACCTCTTCAATTGCCTCGTTGGTTATGGATTTCATAGCAGAATCATCGGGAGAAAGGGCATCTTCATCACGTATAAAGTCAACCAAACGGCTATCTTCCTCGGGGCCGATGGGGGTTTCCATAGATACGGGCTCTTGGGCGACACGCATAATCTCACGAACACGTTCTACGGGAAGATTCATAAATTCGGCAAGTTGTTCTTCGGAGGGATCTCTGCCGTTTTCGTGGAGAAGTTGGCTATGGGCCTTTTTAAGTCGGTTAATGGTTTCTACCATATGAACGGGAATACGGATAGTTCTTGCTTGATCGGCAATAGCACGGGTAATGGCTTGTCTGATCCACCAAGTTGCATAGGTAGAGAATTTGAATCCCTTGGTGTGGTCAAATTTTTCTACCGCTTTAATAAGACCTACGTTACCCTCTTGAATAAGGTCAAGGAAGTGCATTCCTCTGCCAACGTATCTCTTGGCAATACTTACTACAAGACGGAGGTTGGCTTCGGTAAGACGTTTCTTGGCGGATTCGCTACCCTCGGCTATCTTCATGGCCAGTTCAATCTCTTCTTCGGCAGAAAGAAGGGGGACTCTACCGATTTCTTTAAGATAAAGTTTTACGGGGTCATCAAGGGAAGGATTATCTCCCGACAAATCCTCATCTAAATCGTCGGCGGGGATTTCTTCTACCTTTAACTCCTCAGCGGTGGGTTCAAGGAAATCCAAGTCGAGAAGTGGGGGATCTTCCATATTTTCCAACATAGATTCGTCAAATTCGACATCATCTAAATCCAAAATATCAGGTTCTTCCTCTTCAATTTCAGGAAGAACTTCGGGTGTTTCGGGTTCAAGATCAAGGATGCTATCAACATCGACGACCTCGTTTTCTTCCTTTGCGGTTGTGGTTTCTAAAATTTCTTCTTCGGTCTTTTTCTTCTTTGCCATTTTATTATCTCCCTCTATTTTTTGTTTTCTTTAAGCATATTTATATAGTTTGCCCAATTATCGTCGTCTAAATTATCCACTTTTTCTTTGGTTTTGTTTTCTGTAAGCATTATGTTTATGCAAAACTCACATTCTTCCGATGTAGCGGGACGATGTTGTTCCTTTGCTAATATCTCAACAATTTTACTCATCTCTTCATCGGTAAACTCACCATGCAGAAGGGTAATATCAAACTGTTTGCCCTCGTCTTTGAACTGCAATAGGGTTTCGTACAGTTTTTTATTCAGAGTTATTACAAATAAATTGGGATTTATTTTTTCCCTCACAAAATCAATTTGTTTTGGGCTACGAATAAGGATTGAAAGTAATCCATCTTCTGCATTGGCCGACTTGGGATTCTTTCGTCTTTCCATATCCACAGGCCCGTTTGATACAGGATTTATTATCTTTCTGATTTCGTTTTTTGTCTTTATTGATGCATCACGTTTAGCAGATTTGGATGCCTCTGATAAAAGTGTTGCCTTAGATACGTTATATTGTTCTGAAAGTCGACCTGCGTATATCTCACGCTCAATTTCGGAGGATACACTTCCCAAAATTTTTGCCGCACTTTGCAGAAATTTAACCCTGCCGTCATCGGTGGAAAGGTCAAAACTCTGGGATGCTTTGAACAATTTAAACTCAATGTCGTTAACAGAACCATTCAACAGTGCTTTAAACTTAACGTAACCATCTGCACCGTTATTTTTAATAAATTCATCAGGGTCTTTGCTGCCTTCGGGAATTTGGACTATTCTTACCTTAACACCTGCTTCGGCAAATACGCCCATAGCCCTATCGGTTGCCTTTTGACCTGCCGCATCACCATCGAGGGTAATTATTACCTCTTTGGTATATCGGGATAAAAGCCGTGCCTGTTCAATGGTAAGGGCGGTGCCGAGAGGTGCTACCGCATTTTGGAATCCTGCTTGATGCAGGGCGATAACATCCATATATCCCTCACAAAGAATAATAGATTCTTCACAATAATTCTTTGCGAAATTAAGAGCATATACGTTATGGCTCTTTTTATAAACGGGGGTGTCGGAGGTATTAATGTATTTCGCACTTTCCCTTGTATCCCAAGGGGTTTTTCTGCCACCAAAAGCGATAACGTTGCCTCTGACATCAAGTATTGGGAACATTATTCTATCGCGGAAACGGTCATAAAGTCCGCCGTTTTTGCCCTTTGCCGCCACGTTGGAAAGAAGAATATCTGCATCACTAAATCCCTTGGATTTTAGATGTTTTAACAAACTATCCCAACTATCGGGGGCATATCCTAAACCGAAATGGCGAATGGTTTTGTCGTTTAATCCTCTGCCGTGGAAATATTCTAACCCTCTTTTGCCTCGTTCATCCTCGGTAAGAACGCTATGAAAAAACTTTGCGGTTTCTCGGTTTATGGCATAGATAGTATTTTTTGTTTTGGTGAAATTATCCTCTAACCCTTCGGTGGGCATCTCCATTCCTGACCGCTCGGCAAGGAATTTTACAGCATCCATATAGTCAAGGTTTTCTATTAATCGGATAAATCTGATTACATCTCCCCCGGTTCCGCAACCGAAACAGTAAAAGGAGGCACTATCGGGATACACAGTAAAGGAGGGGGTTTTTTCGCCGTGGAAAGGACAAAGACCTTTTAATATTCTTCCGCTTCTTTTCAAGGTAACGTAAGATGAAATCACCGATTCAATATCGTTTCGGGATTTCAGTTCTAACAAAAAATTGTCGCTTAACCTCATTATTTCCTCCTGTTTTTATTTCCACGAGTAGGGTACAAAAAGGCCGTTAAAAACCTGCACTGCATATCGGTCGGTCATTCCGGCAATATAATCGCACACCACTCGCTCTGTGCCGTGTTTTTCTAACATATTTTTAAACTCTTCGGGCAATTTATTGGGATTTTCGGTGAAATACTGATAAAGACGTTCAACAAGTTCAATCGCTTTGCCCTCTTCACCCTTGGCTACGGGATTACGATAAACACGCTCAAACATAAAGTCGTGCAGTTTATTGAAAGCGGTGTAGGTATCAGCAACCATTGAAATTTGTTCTTTACTATTATTAACCACCGATGTAACCATATTATTTATTCTGACGCTTCGACGATTGCCTAAAACGTCGGTAATTTCTACGGGAATGTCGGTTTCTTTCATAACTCCACCGCGGATAGCATCATCAATATCGTGATTTATGTAGGCAATTTTGTCGGCGATACGCACCGCCTGTCCTTCTAAAGTGGAGGATTGTTCTCCGCAGGTGTGTCGCATAATACCCTCTCTAACCTCGGCGGTGAGATTAAGTCCTTTGCCGTCCTTTTCAAGATATTCTACCACACGGACACTTTGTTCATAGTGGCGGAAACCTAAAGGACAACAATTATTGAGGGCTCTCTCCCCTGCATGACCAAAAGGGGTATGACCTAAATCGTGCCCTAAAGCAATTGCTTCGGTTAAATCTTCATTCAGAGAGAGGCATCTTGCTATTGTTCGGGCAATTTGTGATACCTCTAACGTATGGGTGAGGCGGGTACGATAATGATCCCCTTCGGGAGATAAAAACACCTGTGTTTTGTGTTTTAACCTACGGAAGGCATTGCAATGGATTATTCTATCTCTATCCCTTTGAAAACAGGTTCTGAAGGGGTCTTGTTCTTCATCAACTTCTCTGCCCACAGAGTCCACACTCTTTTTGGCATAGTGGGATAAAAATTCATCCTCAAATTTTTCGGTTTTCAAACGAATAATATCCTGCATTTACCTCACCTCTTTATAACATTATTCTTAAAAAATGAGCCACTAATTATTATATACGCGATTTTTCTCCCAAAACCTCTTTTTTTCATTGTTTTTTTGATAAAAATATCCCGCGATACCATAATCACGGGATATTCTATATATTTTTTAGAATCTTGAACAAATATCTTCAAGCCATTTGTTGGCTTTCATTTTGGCAGTTTCTTCATTGGGCTCAACTGCGGTGATATACACCTTGATTTTGGGTTCGGTGCCTGAAGGACGAATAATGAGTTTATCTCCATCATCTGAAAGGATATAACTAAGAACGTTCGACTTAGGTAAAGTAATTTCCTTTTCATCGCCGGTTACATTATTGGTTTCGATAGAGGTTTTATAGTCAAGGCGAGAATAAACCCTTTCTCCGCCGATTTGTGCCGGGGGATTTTTTCGCAGATTTTCCATAATATTTGCCATTTTTTCCATTCCTGCGGCACCCTCAAAGGTGAAACTCTTTTGCAGACAATATACCATTCCATGTTCTTCATAAAGAGATTTAAGAACATCCAACAAGGTTTTTCCCTGAGATTTATAAAAGGCAGCCATTTCACAAATAAGCATTGATGCAATAACTGCATCCTTATCTCTTACGTATCCGCCTGCCATATATCCGTAACTTTCTTCAAATCCAAATACAAAGCGGTCTTCTTCTCCATCCTTTTCAAGCAGGGTAATTTGTTCACCTATATATTTGAATCCTGTGAAAACATCCCTCATTTCACAACCATATTTTGCGGCAATTTTTGCAGCAAGTTCAGTGGTTACAATGGTTTTGACCGATACGGGATTTTTAGGTAAAGTGCCATTTGCCTTTCTGCCCGAAAGTACATAATCAACAAGTAATGCTCCAACTTCGTTACCGGTCATAAGGGTATATCCATCTGCAGATTTTACCGCAATACCCACTCTGTCGCAGTCGGGGTCGGTGGCGAGAAGGATATCGGCATCCACAGTTTTGGAAAGTTCAATGGCCTTTTCAAAGGCCTCTTTAATCTCAGGATTAGGATAAGGTGCTGTGGGGAAATTTCCGTTGGGATATTCCTGTTCAGGAACAACGGTAACATTTTTAATGCCAATTCTATCTAAAATATATCTTACAGGTTTATTGCCTGTACCGTTCAGGGGGGTGTATATTACACTCAAATCACAGTTTACGGGATTAACCGAATAGGAATAAACTGTATCTAAAAAGTTGTTTATAATATCTTGTGAGATAAATTCAATATCGCCATTTTTAACTGCATTATCAAAGTTTACAATTTTTGCACCGCCAAACATATCTACATTATTTATAAAATCAAGCACCTTGGCACTGTTATCTACGCTTAACTGACATCCATCACTACCGTACGCCTTGTATCCATTATATTTTGCAGGATTATGACTTGCGGTGATAACAATACCTGAAGTGCATTTAAGTTGTCGCACTGCATAGGATAGCATTGGTGTTGGCATAAGTTCACTATAAATATAAACTTTAATACCGTTTGCAGCGAGAACCGATGCTGCCTCTCTTGCAAAAACTTCTGATTTAATTCGGCTGTCATAAGCAATCGCAACACTCTTACCTTTTTCTGATAAAACATACTCAGCAAGACCTTGGGTTGCTTTTCTTACTGTATACACATTCATTCGATTGGTACCTGCACCTATTACACCTCTAAGTCCTGCGGTACCAAACTCAAGTTCACGATAAAATCGGTCAAAGAT
>JAZQJN010000158.1:0-10479 GCA_045541655.1 Acutalibacteraceae bacterium | reverse complement strand
GTTCTTCTAAGGGTCAGGGGGTCTAATCCTTGAAGATAATTTTCATCCTCAAAAATATCCATTTTTTCTTTCGCCATAATTATCTCTCCCTCTTTTTATTTTATCGTCTGGGAAATTTTTTCGAATACTCTTCAAATGTGTATTCTTTTATCTCTCTCTTGGTACCGCCCTTCCTTGCATAGTAAGCAGGGGGATATACCACTTCACTATTGTAGGTAATTTTGGTGGTATCCATTTCTTTTGTTTCACCCGGACGGAGTTTCCGTGCCATAACAAGAAGTCGGGCACCCTTGAAGTCGTAAATACAGGTGGATAGTGTGAGTATTTCATCCCCCGGGACAACGTCCTGTGCAGGGGTCTTTACAATTGAACGCTGATATGCCTCATCCACAAACTTCATAAAATTATAGTCCGAAGGGAAGTCGGTAAGCATATAACTATAGGGGCCTTCTTTAGGTAGATTCGGAGTATCGGTAGAGTCAGAAATAATAACTGCGAACACCTTCCAGGTATCGGTGAAACTTTCATATCGGGGAGTGAATTCCACAAGATTGTACTGTTTAAGGAATTCTACCTTTCTCATCTTTTCAAGGTCGCCAAACATAGTACCGTTTATCATATGATGTCCGTAAAGCACGGTGTTACTACTGAGTTTACCGCTAAAGGTGTTTTTGTAATGGGCAAATATGGTACCATACTGACTGTAAGAGCCGTCAAAGGCCTTATAGAGATACTCATAAAACCCGGGGGAATCATTTCTGCCAAGCACAACAGGATTATCGGTCTTTGTTCCTTCAATTTTCACCCATCCCACCAAATCCTGATTTTGCATATATAAATCAACAAAGGATATGGGGGTGCCTGTCTCTCCCACATCGGTAGAGGTGGGGGTTAGATAAAATTGATTCTTGTAATCCTCATTCCTGCTTTTATTACGATAACCTTTGTAAAAATAATCGCCAATATAACCTAATGATACCAAAAGCACCAAAACAAGAATTACAATGATAATCTTTCTGATAACTTTCGAAGTTTTTGGACTTAATTTCTTCTTTTCTTTTGCTTTTTCAATGCTCTCTGTTTGGGTTCCATCTACCTCAGCAGTTTCTTCTGTTTCGACAGTTTCTTCTGCTTCGACAGTATCTTCTGCTTCGACAGTATCTTCTGCTTCTGTATTATCTTCAATTTTTTTATTTATATCATCCATAAAAATAACCTCACAAAGATTTATTGTGTATCGGTGGGACTTTCATTTACCACAGGAGGTGGTGTTACAGATGTTTCCGGAGATGTGTTTTGATTGTTATTAACATTACTATCATCGCCTGTTTGGGTATTTGAACTATCATCCCCTGAAGATTCAGGTGCAGAGGAGGAAGAAGGTCTATATATAACCACATTGGAGTTTCCTCTGTAGGGAGCAACTGTAGTGTTACCCTTTTTTGCACTCTTATGTACCTTAGGATAAACCGCATCACTGTTATAGGTCGTAGTAGAGGTATCGACCTCCGCTAATTCACCCTCTCTAACCATTCTTGCCATAACAATCAACCGAGCGTTTTTGAACTCGTAAGAACAGGTAACAAGGGTAATGATGTAATCTTGCGGAGTAATATCTCTGATCGGCATATCTATAACGGAGCGTTGATATGCTTCATCCACAAAGGCAAGGAACTCATTATCGCTGCTAAAGTTCGCTTTAGAATAATCATACACTCTACCGTGTCCCGGAGTGTCCACGGTATCCACAACCATAGCCGCAAACACCTTCCACTTTACCACTTTGTCAGAATAAGCAGGGGTAAACTCGATGATTGGATATTGCTTGTAAAAATCTAAATTGCGATATTTTTTAAGTTCACCAAACATTTGACCATCCTTCATATGATGACCATAGATAGTGGTATTACGACTAAGTGTTCCGTCAAAAGTATTGTTATATTTAGCAAACAGCGTTCCGTAACTACTATATTTGCCATAAAAATCTCGGTAAAGATATTTGTATGAAGTAGCGGTATCGGACTCTGCTTTAACAACGGGATTATCGGTTTTTGTCCCGGGGATTTTCATCCACCCCGCAATTTCGGGATTGATTTTGCGAAGTTCATCAAATCGTTTTGTTAAATCAAATTCGACACCGGATTGATAAAAAGTATTGTGCAAATCTTCGCTAAGGTTTTTATTCTTGAGACCTTTGTAATAATAATCGACAATATATAGTCCCGAACCTAAAAAGATTATAATACACAATAAACCTGCAATTTTTCTTGCAATTTCTGATTTTTTATCCCCTTTCCAAGGAATAACCGATCTGAAAAATCCTTTTTTTTCTTTTTTCTCTTTTGGCTCTTTTGTCTTTTTTTCTTCTTTTTCGGTAAGCACAGGTTCATCGGTAGATTCTATATTCTCTTCTTTTTCTAAGTCATCATCCAAGGATATTTCAATAGAATTTTTGATAATATCGGATACTTTCTCTTCGGGAATATCAGCAATTTCTTCCTTGTTTGCCAAATCCTCCAAAAAGAATTCCTCTTCAACCTCTGCTTCGTTTGTTTCTTGTTCCTTTTTTTCTTTTTGTTTTGGAACCTCAATTTTTCTATCGATGATCTTACCCGAGAAAAGGAAATCAGTATCCCCATCGAGATAAAGTCGTACCATATCAAAACAATTTATAGCGGCGGCAAGGCGGACTTTTTCTCTATCTTTTCCACCGTGTCCTGCCATAATTCTACGTGTAAACACTCTGTTTCCGTCACAAAGAGAGATATAAACGAGTCCCACCTTGTCTTCGGGGACACCCTCACCCTCACTTGCATATCCTGTGGTAGCAACACCGATATCGGCACCACTCACCCTTTTAACACCATCCGCCATAGCTTCGGCTACCTCGGCACTTACAGCACCTTTTTCATCGAGGATATCTTCAGATACCCCTAAGACCTCCGTCTTAACCCTATTTGCATAGGCAGATACCCCATACTCAAAAACATGAGATGCACCGCTGATATCGGTTATCATTTTGGATACAAGTCCACCGGTGCAAGATTCGGCAACCGATATCATTTTACCCTGTTTACTTAACGCATCCACCACTACTTGAGAGATAGATTTATCATCCTCGGCAAAAACTACATTGCCAAGCAATTTTTTGATAACCGCTACAACGGGTTCGTATTTTGAAAGACATTCATTTTTACTTGTGCCTACGGCAGTTATTTTTATTCTTATATCTCCCTCGCCCACATAGGTTGCAACGGTGGGGTCGGTACTTTTGAGAATATCCCCCAATGTGTCGGCAATAGTGGATTCACCCATACCATAAACCTTAAGGGTTTTGGTGAGCACTACTCTATCCAACTTTTTGGTGATATAGGGTAGTACACACTCTTCATACATTCTTTTCATTTCGGAGGGAGGGCCGGGAAGCATAACAATGCACTGTTTTCCCGATTCAATAATGCATCCGTCGGCGGTGCCCACCGAGTTGGGAAGAATAATGGCTTTTTCGGGAAACAATGCCTGTTTACGGTTGGCTTCTGCCATTTCCATTCCTTTACGGGCAAAATATGCTTTTATTCTGTTAAGGGATTCCTCGTTTTCTTTAAGAGGCATTCCTATTGCTTTGCACAAGGTTTCCTTGGTTAAATCATCGGGGGTGGGACCAAGTCCACCTGTAAAGATAATAAGTTGACTGCGAGGAATAGCTGTTGCCAATGCTGCAACAATTCTTTTGGCATCATCGGGCACAACGGTTTGGGCGACAATACTTATTCCAAGTTCACTTAACTCTTTTGAAAGATAAGCACTATTGGTATCGGTAATATCACCTGTGGTTATTTCACTGCCTACTGCAATAATTTCAGCGTTCAAAATACTGCACTCCTTATATTTCGGAAAAATTATTCTGCAAAATTTTCAGGGCGAATCATTTCTAATTTTGCACCCTCAAATGCCCTTTGGCAAAGGCCTTCAATATCCAATTCCTTTTCCGCTTCCTCAATAAGTTCAAGAGAAGGGCGTGTTTTGGGATGTTTTGGGGTAAATACGGTGCAACAATCTTCAAAGGGAAGCACCGATATCTCAAAGGCACCTATCTTACGGGATACCTGAACAATTTCCTCTTTATCGCTGCCGATTAAAGGACGAAGTACGGGCATTTCACACACCTTATCGGTACAAACTATTGCATCCAAGGTCTGACTTGCCACCTGACCTAAACTTTCTCCTGTAATAAGTCCTTTGCAGTTTTCTTTACGGGCTATCATCTGGGCAACACGCATCATAAAGCGTCGCATAATGATGGTGAAAAGTTCCTCGGGACATTTTTTGCTTATCTGCACCTGAATTTCGGTAAAGGGAACTATAAACAAAGGTATCTTTCCGCTATATTGAGATACAGCCCCTAATAAATCTCTCACCTTTTGTTCGGCACGGGGACCTGTATAGGGTGGACTTGCAAAGTGGACACCCACAAGTTCAAGTCCGCGTCTTGCCATTGTCCAGGCAGCTACGGGGGAATCTATACCGCCCGATATAAGAATAGCACCTTTACCACCCGTTCCAACGGGAAGACCGCCTGCACCGTGGGTTTGTTCCCCTCTGACGTAGGCAGAGGATTCTCTTATCTCTACACCCACGGTAATATCGGGATTATGAACGTCAACGCGAAGGTGAGGGAATTTGCTCAAAATATATCCGCCAACCTCACGGCTTATTTCGGGAGATTTCAAATGGAATTTTTTATCGGAGCGTTTGGTTTCCACCTTAAAGGTTTTAATTCCTCTTAGTTTATCCCCTAAAAATTCCACCGCTTTTTCACATATATCATTAAGTTCCTTTTCGGCAACACAAGCCCTTGAAAATGCAACTATGCCAAAGATTTTAGATACTATATCGCAGGCCTTGTCGTAATCGAAGTCATCCTCAAGTGCCTCTACATATACGGCAGATTGGGATTTATATACCTTAACCTTGCCCAGTTTTTCAAGTCGCCATTTAATTGTCTTGACCATTCTATCCTCAAAGGAACTGCGGTTAAGTCCTTTAAGAGCCAATTCACCGTTTTTTATGAGTATAATTTCTTTCAATTGGTTCACCCGATTTATCTATAATTTGTTTTTATCTACACAAGATTTAACGCCTCTTTAAGAGCGTCAATAAGGAGATTTACTTCCTCTAAAGTATTTTCATAACACATACTGATACGTATGGCACAATCAATTCTCTTAGGACTTACCCCTTGAGCCGACAGCACGTGGCTTCTTGCTCCCTTTGAACAGGCACTGCCCCCCGATACGTATATCCCCTTGCTTTCGAGGAAACGTATCATAACTTCTGAAGGGATTTTTTCGGTGGAAATGTTGAGGATATAAGGGGATGCATCTTTCCCGGAATTTATAAAAAATCCACCTATATTCAAAACACCCTCACGAAGGATATTGTTTAAATTTTTAATATGTTTTTCGGCATCTTTTTGGGATGGCAGTTCCTTTACCGCCTCACCGAAGGCACCGATAAGTTCCACCGCCTCGGTACCCGAGCGAAGTCCCTTTTCCTGACCGCCGCCCAGCATCTGAGGGATAATCTTCACCCCTTTTTTGATATACAAAGCACCAATGCCCTTGGGAGCGTGAACCTTGTGACCGCTAACAGATATCAAATCAGCACCCAAACTATCGGGGGTAAAATCAACCTTACCGAATGCCTGAACACAGTCGCAGTGTAAAATGGCGGGGGAATTTTTCTTAACAATGGCATCTCTTGCCGATTTTACGGGCATTATTGCTCCCGTTTCGTTATTAACAAGCATAATGGAAACAAGGATGGTGTTTTTATCTATGGCGTTTTCAATATCTTCTGCCGAAACACATCCTTCTCTGTCAACAGGAAGATAAACAACCTCATAACCCTCGTTTTCGAGATGTTTCATAGCGTTTAGCACCGAGGGATGTTCAACACAGGTGGTAACGATTTTTTTGCCCAGACGTCTATTCTTGTAAGCAGCACCAAAAATCGCTAAATTGTTTGCCTCGGTACCACAGGAAGTAAAGGTTATTTCGGCGGGAATGCAGGAAAGTCTTTTTGCAATAATCTTTCGGGCATTTTCCATTTCGCCCTCGGCATCCAACCCTAAAGAATGCACCGAAGAAGGATTACCAAAACCCTCGGTCATAAGATAGAGTGCTTTTCTTGCTGACTTTTCGCATACCTTTGTGGTGGCACTGTTATCAAAATAAACCATTCGCATACTTGCCTCATTTTCTCATACATAGTTAAATATATTATACACTATTACATTAAATATTGCAACAAAAAATACCTCTTTTTCATTCTAAAAAGGCATAAAATAAGAGATATTTTTCCTCGTTTTTCAGGTGAAATATCCCCACTTTTCGTTTTGTTTCAAGAATTTTTGGAGAATAAATAGAGGGATTTTTCAACCTTTTCTCCGTAAATAACGATAAAATTTCTCTTAACAACAGGTGAATCTTTATAATATTTGTTCTTGACATATTATATATATTTATATATAATAAACTTTGAAGATATAATGTGTTCTTGTACCTTTAGAACACAGGAAGGTGGAAATTATGAAAAAGGCATTATCTATATTACTTGTTGTCGCCTCGCTTTTATCGGTTATGGTCTTTGCTCCTGCCACTGCATCTGCCGCTATGTTTGGTGACGTTGACGGCAATAACAAAGTAAACGTAATTGATGCTCTTAAAGCACTTCGCCTATCGGTCAATTTAGATAAGACCACCCGTTTTGACAGACAGGCCGTTGCCGACGTTGATAATGACGACACTACTACCGCCGTTGACGCTTTGCTTATTTTGCAATACAGTGCAGAGCTTATTAGCGGTTTTGCAGATGCAGGTGACATTAACAAAGAGGTTTATAACGTTAAAGACACCCCTCTTGAAAATGATGCTTATGTGAATGACGATACTGCAGATACGTCCTTTGTACTTACCACTGCAGGTCTTCAAAACAACACCATCTACTACTTCACCCCCGAAAGCGGATATTTAGCAGCCGACCGTAAGGATGAAGCCGCTTGGGAATATCGTAATAAACTCCGTACCTGGTATGCCTTCCAGGGCCTTCTTAACCGCGACTTTGGTCGTGCAGGTCATACCTCCCTTCTTTATATGGCAGGGGATGATACCGACGGTTTCTGGTACGACTACATTACCAACCCGGGCAACTCCTTTGCAGGATTCGAGAAGTATGTTATTAAAAGTATTGATGAGTTCCCCACCATCTTCGCTAATCAGATTAAACAATGCGGTTTTGTAACCTGGGAAACTGTAGTTCCTGCATCGGCTAACGTAGCCCTTACCATCTGCGGTGTTGACGGATATCTTCCCGTTCAACAAGGTACCGCTATACGTAACCAACTCATTAATGCAGGTGCAACCGAAAAAATGAGCTTGATAGGTAAATTTACCGGTTCTGTTACAGGTTCCAGAAAAAACGACGCCTATCGTTGGGCTCTCGACAACTATATGCACAGATGCTCCTCTAAATACGTTGCTTACACCCTTGACGGTGCTCCCGACGTATATGGCGGTTTCTGGTGGTGGGGTGCCCACAGTGAAAGAAGTTCCCGTGAAAACCACGACTACATCGTTGCCCGTCGTGCATTCGCTTTCGACCTTTCCCCAATTGCTTCTGAAGTTCCTTGCGATGAATACAGCGATGTTCAAGCAGGTTACAACATCAAAGCAGGTACCGACGTAGCCACACTTAAACTCATTCTTCAAAGAAGATATGAACGTGCAGGGGGTGCTTTCGGTCAGATGTTAGGATTCCCCCCATGGTGGCTCAAATATTCTAATCAATGCTCTCTCCCCGGAATTTCGGGTGGTTCGGTTGCTCCCCATATTGGTGAATGGACCTTCTGCGAAATTATCACCTGCTACAATATGGCAAAAGAAGCAGACGCCTCCGCTCCCGTTTCTATGACCAATGGTTCGGTATTCTATAAATTCCGTCCATCTTCAAGCGTATCTTATAAAAACAACAGTTACGCAAGTCCCAGCTACGACTCCAGCAAAAAATACTGGACAATCTACGTTGGTGACTATGACTCCTCCGCATGGCTCAAGAGATATATGTACCATTTCTGGACCAATGACGGTGCCCGCGGACAATTTGACCTTTCCTGGGGCTTTAACCCCAACCTTTCCTATCGTGTTCCTATGTGTTTCCAATATATGTACGAAACCAAGTCATCCTATGACTACTTTATCGCCGGTGACTCCGGTGCAGGTTACGTAGTTCCCGCCGCCCTTGAAACAGGCAAAACCCTTAAGAATTCGGGTATGCAAAGACCTTCAAGTTACACCGGCGGTCTTGATAAATGGAGAGCATATTCAAAGACCTTCTATGACCGTCTTGATTACAAGATTACCGGATTCATCCTTTGTGCAGAAAACGGATTAAGTTACAATGCGATGAACTCTTATTCTCAACTTTCTCCCATTGGTAACTTCCATAACGATACCGCTGCTAACCGCAGATTTAACTATGTTAACGGTGTTCCCTTCCTTAACTGCCACGGTGACGTTTCTGCCACTATGGACTACAACGCACTTATGTATGACTATGCATACGTTAACCATATGAGTCCATACAATTTCTATGTAGTACGTATGGTAGTACAATCTCCCTCTACTATGCTCAATATGGTAAACACCTGGACCAGTTACGTAAATCAAAAGGGCGTTTCTAAAGTACCTTCTTACACCAACGCATACACTCTTTTGGCACTTGCTAAGAAATCCGGTCAAGGTACCACCGTTACCAGCTAATTTTTAATATAATATTTAACACCCACAGTAAAAAAATACTGTGGGTGTTGTTTTACTCTTCTCGTATTTCTCTTAAATGGAACGTAACAAGAAGGTGATAATTCGTATCTAAAACCAATTCGTATTGCATACCGGGGCAAACTATTCCTTTAATCTCACTTGCCCAATCACCAAGTTTAATGGTAATCACTATAGATTGGTCAGTTAAGAGGGTGGCGGTTTCTCCAAACTCGCCTTTCCAAATAGGATTATATTCACTGTCAAATATAATAGGACATTTAGGGGACATATAATAAAATAATCCAAGTTTCGGGTCGGGAATTTTTATTTCTACAACTCCTGACGGTAGCAATTCGTGGTGTATTCGTTTGCAGTTTGGACAAAAAGGTGCGTTTTCCTCGTGTTCTTCACCGCAGTCAACACATTTCATAAGTGCCATTTTGCATTTCCCCTTAAAATAAAAAAGTGTGTGCAACCGAAGTCACACACACCGAAAAATGCATCGCTCCGTTTGCTGCGACGCAACTTCCAACTCCACATAAGAGTGCAAGAAAAGAGTATGCATTTTTACCATAGTAAAATGCACATCTTATGTGGAAAAATACATATTAAATTGCGTCGCAAAAGTATTATATCATACTTTATTTTCAGTGTAAAGTGAAAAATATGATGAGATTATAAACGGCCTCCCTTGAAAAGGGCCGATTCCCTCACGGTGTGAGGGAAATGTCGCGAAGCGACAAAGGGAGACGGCCGCTGTAGCGGTGGGTTTTGCTTTGCAAAACTCGGAGGGATTTCTCATAAATCACATATTTTAATCGAGGATAGTAGATGCACCAACAAATCCCTCAGTCAGCTACGCTGACAGCTCCCTTTTCAAGGGAGCCCGTTTGAGGATACGACTTCGCTTTCAAACAACTGAGGGGGAGGCAGAATTATATATTCTTAAAGTAGAATCATATCTCCACCACGACGGGGATATCATCCTCATCAAAACTGACTATTTTTGGGATAAGAATTTTATATTCGATAAATCTATCGGTCTCGTTTTTCTCGGCAGTGGCGTTTACCCCCGATTTCCGCATTGTATCCACCGCGTTGGTAATGGTGTTGGCAAAAAGGCGGATATCCCCCACCACCATCCGCTTTTTAGAGGGGGATTCTTTTTTCTCCGATAACATTTCGGTTACCATCCGCTCACTTTCGGCAACGTTCAGTCCCTTTGCGATAATTGTGAGAAGGGCGTTATCCCGTTTTTCAACATCATCTATCCTGAGTAAAGTCCTCGCGTGACGTTCAGAAAGCCGTGCCGCCGATATCCTTTCCCTTTGCCAGGGTGTGAGTTTGAGAAGTCGCAGTTTATTCGATAAAGTTGATCCCGCCATACCCAAACTTTCCGCCACCTGTTCCCGAGGGATACCCCATTCACTAATAAGGCGAAAGATACTGTCCGCCTCCTCGAAACAGTTAAGGTCTTCCCGTTGAATATTTTCTACAATGGCAAGAAGGGCAGAGGTGCGTTCATCCGCATCGGTTAAAACGCAGGGGACTTTTTTGAGCCCCGCCATGGATGCAGCTTTAAGTCGCCTTTCTCCCGAGATGAGAGTATATCCCCCTTCGTTGTTTTTCCTGACACACAGGGGCTGAATAATACCGTTTT
>JAZQJN010000157.1:0-9174 GCA_045541655.1 Acutalibacteraceae bacterium | reverse complement strand
AATCCCTGCAGGGAGGGTTTCTCCCTCTACAATTATGGTTTTACCCTTACGACATACTACAGTTTCGGGTGCTCCTGCTTTATAAAACTCGGTTGCACCTGAAAAGAGGTCTACGGCCGTTACGTCAAGGGTTGCAAGGGATTCATCCCTTGATTTATACATCATTGCGGAATTGACCACCCTTAAAGCACAATCCATTCCAAATCCTGCCTTAATCAGTCGGGTCATAAGGCCACAAGCCATTGTGCCATCCACCGCGGCACGACCGCCTGAACCCATTCCATCACTTAAAATCATAATTGCTCTGCCCCTTGTATCTACAAAACAGGAGGCCGCATCACCACAGACGGTATTACCTTCGCTGTTTATTTGAACAAGACCAAAATCAACCTTATATACCGCTCTTTCGTTAAGGGTTAGAAGGGCGTAAGAGCCAACCTTTGTAACGGTGGGGATATCAAATTCTCTATCACTTACCTTCGATAATTCACGAAGAAGTATTGCTCTGTTTACCCTCTCTCCTCCCCTTATTTCCATTCGGATTTCTGCCGAAAGCCGACCGTATTTATCTATTTGACATGCGATATCGGTGGGGGTTATTTTGGCAGCCCTTAGTGCCGTTTCAAGGCGGGATGCGGTGATAGGATCAAAGGCGTATGCCTCCTCAAACTCTTTAGCAAGTTCATAGAGCATTTGGGACATTCCGTCCATTTGTTCAGATATGACTGTCCTTACCTCGTTAAGTCGTTTATCTGCCGCCTCAGCCGCCATAAAGGCAGAAAAATTATCGCTTAATGCCTCTAATATTTTTTCGGGATGGGCACATTTGTTAAGAAAATCCTTTGGAAAATCATCCGCCGATACCGAACTATGATTCCTTAAACCTTTTACCGCGGATAACAAGGCGGTGAGGGTATTGCCTCGATTAGTTTCCCAGCAATATATTCTAAGACCGCATCTTGCACATACCTTATCCTCGGTTTTGGTGAAAACGGTGTTGAAATCTCTCGTTTCCAATTTTGAAAGTTTATCCGACACATTCTCCACGGTGGAGGCAACATCCCCCAAAGCATCCGAGGCAAATTTAAGTCGCATTACAACGTTTTCTCTCATTCCGTCGGCATCGTGAAGTTGGGCGGGTGGGGTGAATATTTTGGCAACCTTTGAGGTTATGGATTTTGGCAATATTACAAAAAGAGAGGTTGCTATTGCCACTTCATAAAGGAAAATCAGGGTATCTTGTCCGTTATATGCACCGATACACACTATCCCGTTTGCGAGGACAAAGGCAACAGCGACACCAAATCTGCCCATTGCTCCAATAACACCCGACATAAGTCCTCCAAAACTCAAACCCGCGGCAGCAAATAACATATCCTTATTTGCTATGCATAGGGTAAGACCTGCACATATCCCGCTGATTGCACCTCCTTGAACTCTGCCGTATCGAGACGACAACAACACCACCATTATTGCTAAAACTCGTGGGATAGAGATATCTGACACTGTCAGGGGATACAACGCCATCAGACACAGCATCGCCGAGATTATTGCCGAGGTAAGACCTGTTTCTGAAAGAGGTGTATCGGGGATGCTTTGAGATACTTCTGCAAAGGTGGTGGCGAAAAAATATGCCGCCCCGCCTGCAAGAAGAGCGTCTCCAAAACAATATACAATAGTGATAGGACTTGCATCGGACATTACTGCCGAGAATATCCCCAAACTCGCCACTGAGATAAAGGATATCACCGCCGACATAATATTTCGACCACTCTTGCCTAAAAATCCCGAGAAAAACCACCTAATTGATATGGCAAGTAACACTGCACCTATGTATTTGAACTCCCCTACTTCCGACACCATATATCCTAAAATTGCTCCAATGGAAGATAATGGGGTATATCCTAATGGTAAAGCCGATATAAACGCCACTCCAAATGGGGCAAAATCCTCAAATATTATGCTATTCGATAGCATAAAGGATATTATTCCCCCTGCGGTTTGCACAACAAGTAATTTTAATATATCAACATATTGATTTCCTTTTCTTATGACTTCCTTTATCACATTTTTCACCGCCTATAATACTTTAACTTTGATTATATCTATATCCCTTTTAGAATATTGTCAAAGGCGGTTTGTGTATTTTTATATTTATACACGAATTTTGTTTTTTTGTGTTTTTTGAGGAATTTTTAGCATCTTTGAGGAATAATATGTTTGTTACGTTTTTGTGTTTGTTTTGGAGGTGTATATTTTGACACATTATTTATTTGCATTTATTATTGGTGGCATTATTTGCCTTATTGGTCAGTTGCTTATTGATTACACCAAACTCACTCCTGCAAGGATTTTAGTATCTTACGTGGTGGCTGGTGTCATTTTGACGGGACTGAAAATCTATGACCCAATCGTTAAACTCGGCGGTGCGGGAGCAACCGTTCCCCTTACGGGATTTGGATACTCCCTTGCTAAAGGTGTTGAAGAAGCGGTTAATAAGGATGGTCTTCTCGGTGCTTTAACGGGTGGACTTACCGCCACCGCGGCAGGTATTACGGCGGTGTTATTATTCGCGGTTATATTCGCCCTTATATCTAAACCGAAGATGAAGTAAAAAGAAAAAACCGTTCTCTCAATCAAAAGACCGAGAGAACGGTTTTATTATTGATGTATTTAGTCCTTTCAGGGTGGTACTACTAAACCGAACCTGTTTTGAAAGGCGGTTTAACCACTCTGCATTGGACTTCTCGCAATTTCAAAAACCGACTTTCAAAATCTTCGACCTCAAAGAGAGAAGATTTCGAGAGATTTTTGCTCAATTTGAGCGAAGTAAGGCTTTGTGCCTTGCGAGATTAAATTGGGTGAAAAGTTCCGAAATATACCTCTTTGAGGCGGTTCGGATTAGTTGTATCACCCTACTATTATACACCTTCCTTAGCTTGACGGAGAAGCTCAGCATCGGTGTAGCTGCGTTTTGCAACGTAGCCGGGGATGGGCATAAGACGTTCGTGGAGAGCGTCGATGATCCAACTTGCTTGGGGATAGAATTGTTCTTGATATTCAGCAGCGGGAGTGATCCAGTTGCGGGAACCAACAACAACGGGAGGTGCATCGAGATAATCGAATGCCAAGTTGGTGATGTTTTGAGCCATATCGTTAAGGATGTTACCTCTGGTTACAGCGTCGGAAGCAAGGATGATGCGACCGGTCTTCTTAACTGACTCGATAACCTTTTCATAGTTGAAGGGAACAACAGAACGAGCATCGATAACTTCTGCGGTGATGCCATATTGTTCACGGAGAATCTTTTCTGCATCCATAGCGGTGTAAAGGGTTGCACCAATGGTGAGAATGGTAACATCGTTACCTTCGGTACGGATGGCGGGTTCGCCGAAGGGAATTTCATAGTAACCTTCGGGTACACCTTCCTTAACGAAACGTTCACCCATATCGTAAAGTTGTTGACTTTCGAAGAAGCAAACGGGGTCGGTGCTGTTAAGAGCGGTGTTCATAAGACCCTTAGCATCGTAAGGAGTTACAGGATATACAACCTTAAGACCAGGAACATGAGCACAAAGGCCGGTCCAGTCTTGAGAGTGTTGTGCACCGTATTTGAAACCAACGGGAACACGGAGAACGATGGGGAGTTTAAGTCCGCCGGCACTCATTGCTTGCCATTTTGCCATTTGGTTGAATACTTCATCACCGGCACATACGATAAAGTCGCAGTACATAAGTTCGGCGATTACACGACCACCAGCCATAGCATAACCTACTGCACCACCAACGATTGCAGATTCAGCAATGGGAGAGTTGAAGAGACGGTTGTAGGGAACTGCTTCGGTAAGTCCGCGATATACTGCGAATGCACCGTTCCAGTCACGAACGTCTTCACCGTAGGATACGAGGGTAGGATCGGTATAGTATTTATCCATAATTGCTTCGAAAAGACCATCACGGATGTTGTATTGTCTTGCTTTGGGAACAAGGTTGCCTTCTGCGTCGTATGCATAACGAACTGCTTTAGCAATCTTCTTAACACGTTCGTTTTCTTCTTTGGGTTGGAGAACATCACAGGGACGATCTTCCATCTTCTCTACCTTGCCGTTAGAGAACATAACACCTTCAATGTGTTTGGGGTTAGTTTCATAATCGGTGTAGGGAGCGATATCCAAGTCAGAAGCCAACATGAACATTCTTTGGTTACGATCGATAACAGTGTTTTTAACTGCTTCAACTTCTTCAGCAGTAGCAACACCAGCGTCGATGATTTGTTGGGGGAATACAGTAAGGGGATCTTGAGCTGCCCATTCTGCAACCTCATCGGGAGTACGATAAGACATAGCGTCAGAGGTGGAGTGACCGGAGAGACGATAGGTAACAACGTCAAGAAGAACGGGGCCTTCGCCCTTTTCGATGGTCTTACGTGCACGTTTGTAAGCATCGATAACTGCGAGGGGGTTCCAACCATTGATACGCTCTGCGTTCATTTGGTTCTTAGCGATACAGCCAAGACGAGCAAGGTCATCATAAGCCATGGTTTCACCCTTGGTTTGTCCACCCATGCCGTAGTGGTTGTTGTTGAAGTTGTAAATGATGGGAAGTCCGCCCTTGTATTCATCGGGCCAGAGTTCTCTGTATTGGTCCATAGATGCGAAGGTCATTGCTTCGTAAACAGGACCACGGGCTGCTGCACCGTCACCGGCGTTAGCAACTACGATACCGGGCTTTTTGTTACATTTCTTAAAGAGAGCAACACCGGTAGCGATAGGACCGGAACCACCAACGATAGCGTTGTTGGGATAAATACCGAAGGGGAGGAAGAATGCGTGCATGGATCCACCCAAACCACGGGAGAAGCCCATATCTTTTGCGAAAAGTTCGCAGGTGATACCAAACATAAAGAAGTCACGAGCCAAATCTTTAGTGTTGGTAGCGGTGGTGTACTTTTTAACTACTTCGTAGTTTTTACCGCTGTTGAACTCTTCCATAATTTTGATGAGTTCTTCATCGGAAAGTTTAGCAATAGCGGAAAGACCTTTTGCAATAACTTCGTGATGGCTTCTGTGGGTACCAAAAATGAAGTCATTTACGTCGAGGGTATATGCTTGACCTACTGCGGTTGCTTCTTCACCGATAGCAAGGTGAGAAGGACCGGGATAGGTAAACTTTTTGCCGTTGTATTCACCTTGCAATTTGATGGATTGGAGCATGGTTTCGAATTCACGAATTGCTACCATATCGGCATACATTGCGAGGAATTCTTCTTTTTTGAAGTTCTTCTTTTCGTCTGCGACAGTCTTGTTGTAGTTACAAACAGGAATGTCTTTGAAGGTAATCTTGCGTTTTGCGAATTTCTCTTCGGGTTTAACATACATTGACTTTGGCATGTTAGTACATCTCCTTTATATTATTTAATTATTTAATTTCAAACAGTGCTTCACGAATTGCTTCGCCCACTGTGGGATGCGGGAAGATAATTTCCTTAAGGTTATCGAGGGTGATTTCGGTTTCGATCATCATAGCTGCACTATAAATGATTTCGGAAGCGTAGTTAGCGATCATATGAACACCAAGTACACGGTTGTATTTCTTATCGTAAACGACCTTAACGATACCGTTTCCGCCTTCATTTTCTGCAACGTAACGACCTGCATAAGCCATGGGAAGATTTACAACTTCAACATCGTAACCCTTTTCTTTAGCAGATTGTTCGGTTTCACCTACAGAACCTACTTCGGGGTTGGTATAGATAACGCTGGGGATAGCATTGTATCTCATACGATCCTTCTTACCAAGGATGTTGTTGATAGCAACTTCACCTTCACGATATGCGGTATGAGCAAGCATAACCTTACCGTTAACGTCACCGCAAGCATAGAGACCAGCAACGTTGGTTTTCATGCATTCGTCGGTTTTGATAGCACCTCTGTCGAGTTCTACGTTAAGGGTTTCAAGACCGAAACCTTGGGTAACTGCACGACGACCGATGGAGCAAAGAACCTTATCTGCAGGAACAGAAACGCTCTTGCCATCTTCGGTGAAGGTAACCTTATCGGTACCAACTTCGGTAACTGCACAACCGAGTTTGAATTCGATGCCCTTCTTCTTGTAGTTTTCAAGAAGGATTTTGCTGATATCGCTATCGGTATTACCTGCGATATGGTCGAGCATTTCAACTACGGTTACCTTGCTTCCTACAGAGTTGTAGTAAGAAGCCATTTCAAGACCGATAACACCGCCGCCGATAACTACGAGGTTTTCGGGAATTTCGGTGAGGTCAAGGATTTCACGGTTGGTGAGAACAAAGCCGCTTTCTACACCCTCACGGAGACCGGGGATGGGAGGAACAACAGGCATTGAACCGGTAGCGATAAGCATTTGCTTACCAACGTATTCAACACCGCCTGCCTCTACTCTGAAGCCGTCAGCGTTTCTGCCAAGGATGGTACCGTTTTCGCTAACAACGGTAACACCGGCTTTTTTCATTTTCATACCGATACCGGAAACCAAGGTTTTAACAACCTTATCTTTACGGGCGATAACTGCTTTTTGGTCAATAGCGGCACCGGTGGTGGTTACACCGTATTTGTCGCCATGATTGCAATAATCAAAGATTTTTGCAGAGTTAAGAAGTGCTTTTGAGGGGATACATCCTTCATTAAGACATACACCGCCCAATGCTCTTTTCTCGATTACGAGAGTTTTGAGTCCGCCCATAGCGGCTCTTTCGGCTGCGTTATATCCACCGGGGCCGCCGCCGAGAACGATTAAATCAAAAAGTTCCATAATTCTAACCTCTTTTAATTATTTACTGAGAGCGATGGAGAAATTTTCGAGGAAGTTCTTAAGGTCAACCAAGAAACGGGATGCGGGTGCACCGTCGATAGCTCTGTGGTCGTAGGTGAGAGAAAGTCCCATTGCGGGATAGGTCTTAATTTCACCGTTTACCTCGCGAACGCGGGTGATAATGGTATCAACACCCAAAATTGCGGTTTGGGGAGTATTGATAACGGGAGTGAAGCTCTCAATTCCGAAGGAACCGAGGTTAGATACGGTAAAGCTTGCACCGGTCAAAAGATCGGGAGTAGCAGCACCGGATTGACAGGTTTTTGCCAATTCTTTTGCTTCTTTAGAAATCTCGTTAAGAGATTTAAGATGAGCATTCTTAAGGGTGGGAACAAGAAGTCCACGGTCGGTATCTACTGCGATACCAACAGATACACCCTTGAAGTAACGCATGGTGTCACCATTAAGGAGGTGTGCATTAAGGTCTTTGTGTTCAGGTTTGGAAAGAACACGGGAAACTGCATAAAGGATAATATCATTAAGGGTGATATTGTTAAGACCGAGGGTTTCTGCACCACTCTTAAGCTTCTTGCGGAATGCCATAATTTCGGTAGCATCGAAAGAAGTGGTGTGGGTAAGTTGAGCAGCAGTGGTAAGAGAAGAAACCATTTGCTTTGCAATAGTTTTGCGGATGTTGGGGAATTTAACATCTTCGTATTCGGCTTCTGCTTCGGCAGCAACGGGAGCAGCGGCAGCAGCGGGAGCTGCACCGATGTCGGATACAGAGAATTTACCGCCAATACCGGTACCTTGTGCACCGTCGAATGCACCTGCGGCAGCATAGGTAGCGGAGGGACCGTTTTCGATAAGGTTGCGAACGTCGCGTTCAATAATTCTGCCGTCGGGTCCTGTAGGAGCGGCAAAACGAGCATCTACACCTGCTTTGTTAGCGAGGGTACGGGCTCTGGGAGAGATTTTTACAAATCCTTCGGTGTTTACTTCTGCGGTAGCAACGGGAGCTGCAGCTGCAGCTACGGGAGCAGCGGGTGCTGCAGGGGCTGCTTCTGCGGCGGGAGCGGGAGCTGCTGCGGGGGCTGCACCTGCGGGTGCAAATTCTGCAGTGCTTTCGCCTTCGTTACCGATAACGCAAACGTTGGTCATTACTTTTACGTCGTCATCTTCATTGAAGAATTGTTCCAACATAATTCCATCAACCGGAGATTCCTCTTCGAGGGTGGACTTGTCGGTTTCGTAGGTGAAAAGTACGTCGCCTTTCTTTACGGCGTCGCCTTTTTTCTTGTGCCAGGTGGTAAGGATACAGCTTTCAACTGTAATACCTACGTTAGGCATCATTACTGGGGTTGCCATGGGAAATTCCTCCTTATTTTACCATGCGATTTTCGCATTATATGAATATATTTATACACGCGTAATGCGTTGTATACAAAACAAAAAGATATTACAGTTACTCGAATACAACCTCTACGCCGTACTTGTTACAAAGGTTCATAACCTCATCATTCGGCTTAAGGTCGGTAACAATAATATCTATATTTTCAAGTTCGGCAAAGGTAAATGGCATACTTTTGCCGAATTTTGAACTATCAATTAAAACAATGGTCTTTTTGGCTTTTCTTATAATATTGCGTTTAAGTTCACCCTCGCTATAATTACCGCAGGTAAAACCGTTTTCCATTGAAAAAGCAGTTGCTACCATAAAGGCAAAATCAACGTTAACCGCATTAACAAAAGCAAGGGATTGATCTCCCGATACAGAAAGGGTGGTACGGTTAATAAGTCCACCAATAAGGGTAACGGTGGGTTTGTATCGCTTAGAGACCTCCAAGGCAACGTTAGGTGCACTTGTAAGAATGTTAAGGTTAAGGTCGGGGACACATCTGGCAAGAAGCATTCCGGTAGAACCGGAATCCATAAAAATAGAACGCCCTGTTTCGATGTATTTAGCTGCAATTTTTGCAATTTTATCTTTTGCTTCCTGATTTTTAACGGCTCGGAGGGCATAAACATCCTCTTGGTCGGGGTTGTTTTTAACATAACGGGCACCGCCACGGATACGTACTACCTCACCTAAATTTTCAAAAAACACCAAATCACGGCGCAAAGTCATTGCCGAAACATTAGGAAACATTTTTTCCATATCCTTCAGCATAATTACGTTGTTTTTTCTGAGGTAATCTATTATTTTTTCGCGACGGTCAAAACTCATATTTCCCTCCAAAAATGTTAAAAAGTGTTAAATTTCATCGGTTTCCTTGATAATTATAACATATTGTGAAAGTTTGTCAACAGTTTTGACCCATTTTTAGGGTAAAATAATACCTTTTTTTAATAGGTTTTTTGTGTATTTTTCATATCTCTCCCCTA
>JAZQJN010000156.1:0-9723 GCA_045541655.1 Acutalibacteraceae bacterium | reverse complement strand
CTTTGTAAGTGATGATTACCGTAATGAAGTAAAAGAGGTTGCCCGTTCTATAGCAGAGAATAAAAACTACAAAATTATAATGTTGAGCGGTCCATCCGGTTCGGGAAAAACCACCACTGCCCACCTGCTTCAGGAATATATGGCAGAAATGGGTGTTGGTTCAGAGATAATCTCCCTTGATGATTTCTACTTAGGAGCAGATAAAGCCCCCCTTTTACCCGACGGAAGAAGAGATTACGAAACGGTAGAAGCGTTAAATATTCCCGTTATGCAGGAGTGTATGAAGGGACTTATTGAACAGGGCAGATGTGATATGCCCCAGTTCGATTTTACGAGAGGATGCCCAAAAGATAAAACTATTCCCATTGAACTGAGCAGTGATGAGGTGGCAATATTTGAGGGGATTCACGCCCTTAATCCCCTTATTATTGATGCTTTACCCGCCGAATCCCTTTGCAGAATATACGTCAGTGTAAAAACGGGTATTTACGATGGTAAGAAACTTCTTTTCAGCCCCCGTGAACTGCGACTTATTCGCCGTACCGTACGGGATTTTAAATTCAGAAATTCCACACCGCAAAACACCCTTCAAATGTGGACAGGGGTTGTAATGGGAGAGGATAAATATCTGCATCCCTATCGCAATACCGCAGAATATCAGATTAATTCGGTACACGCCTTTGAACCCGCAATAATGAAGGCACAGATTACGGAACTTTTTTCCACCGTTAATATGGGTGATGAGAACTACACCCTTGCAGTTGAGGTGTTAAAAGATTTAGATAGTGTAATCGGAATAAGTGAAGATTATGTCCCCGAAAATTCTCTTTTAAGAGAGTTTATCGGCAAAAAAGAAAGGTAGAATTAAAATGGAATATAAATTTGCAGACCGTATATCGGCACTTCAGCCCTCGGCTATCAGGGAAATTCTTAAATTCACAAGTATGCCCGAGGTAATATCCTTCGCCGCAGGTAACCCCGCACCTGAGGCATTTCCGTCTAAAGAGGTTAACGAAATCTCGGCAGAACTTCTAAATAACAGCCCCGTAGATGCTCTTCAATATTCCATTACCGAAGGATATTTACCTCTTCGTAATAAGATGCGTGAATATATGAAGACCTTACATAACGTGGGTAGCGATAATGACGAGATTATCATCACGTCGGGTGCCCAACAGGTAATGGAACTTACCGCAAAATCCCTTGCCAATGAGGGGGATACCGTAATTTGCGAAAAAAATTCCTTTGTTGGTTCATTAAACGCTTTCCGCTCCTATGGCCTTAATCTCGCAGGGGTCGAGTGCGATAGGGACGGTATGATAATTTCCGAACTTGAAAATGCCCTCAAAACCGAGAAAAACGTCAAATTTATTTACACTATCCCCAACTTCCAAAACCCCACAGGGGTCACCACCACTTTAGAAAGAAGACGTGAAATGTATCGTCTTGCTAAAGAGTACGGTGTAATGATACTTGAGGATAATCCTTATGGCGATATACGTTTTGCGGGTGAAAATATTCCTAATATCAAGAGTTTCGATGATGAGGGAATTGTTATCTATGCAGGATCTTTCTCCAAGGTATTATCGCCGGGTATGAGGGTAGGATATGCCATCGCACCTAAGCCCGTAATCTCAAAAATGACGGTGTGTAAACAGGTCAGCGACGTTCATTCAAATATCTGGTCGCAGATAGTTGCCTATCGTTTCCTTGAAAAATACGATTTTGATGCTCACCTTGAAAGAATCAGAGCAATATATCGTGAAAAATACAATCTTATGGCATCTTTGGTTGAAAAATATCTTGTGCCTAACGGTATTAACTACACCCCCGTTGAGGGCGGGTTGTTCATTTGGTGTACTCTCCCTTCCCATATCGATATGGTAGAATTCTGTACCCGTGCAGTACATAATAACGTAGCCGTAGTACCCGGTACTGCCTTCTTGACCGATGAGAGCGAACCCTGTTCTTGTTTCAGAATAAATTTCTCCACCCCCACCAATGAACAAATGGAAAAGGGAATGGAAATATTAGGCGAAGTGTTAAAGCAATACAATTAGGAGGAAAATAAAATGTCCGATAATAAAAAACGAATTTACAGTGCAATCCAACCCAGCGGTATGCTCACCTTGGGCAACTATCTCGGAGCTTTGCGTAACTGGGTTAATTTGCAGGATGAATTTGAATGTATATATACAGTAGCCGACCTTCACGCAATTACCGTCAGACAAAATCCTGCGGAATTCAGAAAAAGAATTTTAGAAACCTATGCACTTTTAATTGCGGTAGGCGTTGACCCCGAAAAATCCCTTTTGTTTATCCAATCCCACGTTGCAGCCCACAGTCAAATGGCATGGCTCTTAAATTGTTATGCACAGTTTGGTGAGTTTTCCCGTATGACACAGTTTAAGGATAAATCCCTCCGCCACGCCGATAACGTAAACGTAGGACTTTTCAGTTATCCTGCACTTATGGCGGCAGATATCCTTCTTTATCAAGCCGATTTGGTACCTGTAGGAGCAGACCAAAAACAACATCTTGAAATTTCCCGCGATATTGCCAATCGTTTCAATAATATCTACGGTGATGTGTTTACCATTCCCGAACCCTACATTCCCAAAGTGGGTGCAAGAATAATGTCCTTGCAAGACCCCACCAAGAAGATGTCTAAATCGGATGATAACGTAAACTCCTGGGTGGCAATTCTCGACAAACCCGAGGATATTATGCGTAAGTTCAAACGTGCCGTTACCGATAGTGATGCCTGCGTAAAATATGCCGACGGTAAGGACGGAATAAACAACCTTATGGGTATCTATTCCTCAATAAGCGGTAAAACTATGGAAGAAATTGAAGCCGAATTTGAAGGTAAAGGATACGGTGATTTCAAGACCGCGGTAGGCGAATGTGTTGTAGATGCCCTTAAACCCGTTCAGGATAAATATTATGATCTTATGAAGAATAAGGATTATCTTGAATCTCTATATAAACAATCGGCACAAGATGCAGAAAAAATTGCCAATAAAACCCTTTATAAATCAATGAGAAAAATCGGATTTATCTATTAAGAAACGGAAAAAGTTATATGGAAAAACTTGATTATACAGAAATAATATTTACCCTCCCCGTAGAGCATATTGAAAGGGCGGGAGATATAGCTAATATGGCAAACACAGGCGGTATCTATATTGAAGATTACCGCGATTTAGAGCAGGATGTAAGGGATATTGCCCACATTGATTTGATAGATGAAGATCTCCTTTCAATGGATAAATCAATAGGCAAAATTCACCTTTATCTCGACAAAGAAAAGAACATCCCCGAAACGGTTTTGTATGTGGAAGAACTGCTTAAAAATGCAGGTATTCCATTTGAAACCGAACTTTCAGAATGTCGCTATGAAGACTGGGCAGAAAATTGGAAAAAGTATTTTAAACCCGTAGAAATCGGTGAAAAACTTATTATCACACCCCTTTGGGAGGACGGTAAGCAAACTAAAACCGATAGGGTAGAGATGCTCCTTGAACCGGGAATGGCATTTGGTACAGGTACCCACGAAACCACCCGACTTTGCCTTGAACTTATCGAAAAATATATCGATAATGATTTAAGTATGCTTGATGTAGGTTGCGGTAGCGGTATTCTTGCAATATGTTCATTACTCCTTGGTGCAAAGAATGCAGTGGGTGTCGATATCGATGCTATGTCGGTAAAAACTGCTATTGAGAATGCCCAACTAAACGGAGTATCAGATAATTTTGAAGGTATTGTTGGTTCCCTTACCGAAAAGGTGGAGGGCAAATACAATCTTATTGCCGCCAATATCGTAGCCGACGTACTTCTTTTCTTAAATAAGGATATAAAGAAATTTTTAGCCCCTAATGGTGTGTATATAATGAGCGGAATTATCGACCTGAGAGAAAAGGAAATACTAGATTCTCTCGAGGGCGAATTTAAGGTGCTTGATATCCGCCGTGAACGCGGATGGACAGCAATAGCGGTGTCGGCAATATGAAAGAAAACGTAAAAAAGCAATCTTTGGGTGGGGGAATATCCATCTTTACCGATAAAGATCACGTTTTCGGTACCGATGTTATCCTTCTTGCCGATTTTGCAGATGCTCAAAGTGCAAAAAAATGTGTTGATTTAGGTACGGGATGCGGAATCATCCCCCTCCTTTGGTGCAGAAAGGAAAAACCCTCCCACATTGACGGCGTTGATATTCAACCCTCTGCAACCTATCTTTCGGGATTAGGTGTTGCAGAAAATAATCTTGAAAGCCGTCTTTTTATTCACGAAGGAGATTTGTGTGAGATCGAAAAAATCCTTCAAATAGGAAGTTATGATCTTGTAACCTGTAATCCTCCCTATAAAGCCATAAATGATGGTGTTATAAGCCCAAATGAGCGTAGAGCCATTGCAAGGCACGAGATTAAATGCAATCTTGAGGATGTTGTCAAAGCCGCCTCGTTGCTTCTTAATACAGGAGGCAGATTTTGTATGTGCCACCGCCCATCCCGACTTGTAGATGCTATGTATCTTATGAGAAAACATAATATCGAGCCAAAGCGACTTTGCTTTGTGCATCAAAGGGATAACACCGAGCCGAACCTGTTTTTAATTGAGGGCAAAAAGGCATCTTCTTCCTTCTTAACCGTTATGCCTCCTATTTACATTGAAGATGATAATGGAGAGTTTTCTGACCGTATAAAAGAGATAATGGGAGAATATTATTTACAAACAAGAGGTGAGTAGTTTGAAAGGAAAACTTTACGTTGTTGGTACTCCTATCGGCAATCTATCGGACTTTTCTCCCAGGGCAATTAAGACCTTGGAAGAGGTGGATTTTATCGCCGCCGAAGATACAAGAGTAACCCTTAAATTACTCAATCGTTTTGAAATAAAAAAGCCAATGGTAAGTTATCATGAACATAATCTTTATGATAGCGGAAACAGAATTATAGAAAGAATATTAAATGGAGAGAATTGTGCCATTGTCACCGATGCGGGAATGCCCGCAATTTCAGATCCGGGTGAGGTGTTGGTAAAACAATGCCACGAAAATGACATTAAGGTTGAAAGCGTTCCCGGTCCTTGTGCCTTTTCCACCGCCCTTGCCATTTCGGGTATGGAAAGCCGTAGGTTTACCTTTGAGGGTTTTCTGCCGGTGAACAAAAAGGAACGAAAAGAACAACTTGAAGAGATAAAAGTATCCACCCGAACCCTTATTTTTTACGAAGCACCCCACAAACTAAAACAAACCCTTGCAGATATGTTTTCTGCTTTTGGTAACAGAGAAATCGCTATAGTCCGTGAACTTACTAAAATTCACGAAGAGGTTATCAGAACTACCTTAGATAAAGCACAAGGTCTTTATGATGTAAACGAACCGAAGGGAGAGTTTGTACTCATAGTGGCAGGTGCAGAGAAGAGCGAAAAAAATGATGGATATACCCTCCAAGATGCAGTAAGTATGGCAAAATCACTTATAGATGAGGGACTTTCCGCATCAAGTGCCGCCAAGCAAGCGGCAGCTCATACAGGATATAAGCGTAATGAGATTTATCCCTTAATAATAGAAAAATAATCCGAAAGGAATATTGGCTTTGAGTAAGAAGAAACAAAAAAAGAATAAAAAGGGTAAATCTATAGGATATATTCTTGTATTTGCCCTGCTTTTATGTTCCTTTTGGGGATTTGAAAACTACACCTTTAAAGTAGATAAGGTTGAGATTGTATCTTCAAAAATTCAGGACGAAATAAAAATAGTACACATCTCTGACCTGCACGGTGCAAAATACGGTAAGGAAAACGAATTCTTAATTAAGAGCATAGAAAAACAAAAGCCGGATTTTATTGTAGCAACAGGGGATATGTATTCCAGCACCAAAGCGGAAAAACAAATGCCTGTAGCGGTTGATTTTCTTGCAAAACTTGCTAATAAGTTCCCTGTGTATTTTGTTGTAGGTGAACACGACAGAGCCGATAATTTTATTGATGATTTGAAAAAATCCAAGGTAAGGGTTCTTGAAAACGAAAACGTTGAAATTGGAAATATTACTATTTACGGAACTAATAGAGTGTATTTCCCCGAAGAATATAATGTTTCGGATGATTTTGAACAACTTAATCAAGATAGATATAACATCTTGTTGGCTCATATCCCCGAATATAAGTATTATGCCGATTTCGGTTTTGATCTCGTGCTTTCAGGGGATACCCACGGAGGTATAGCCGACATTCCCTTTGTAGGAATAGCCAACTATAACGGGGAATGGTTCCCTGAACGAGGGGATAATTGGAATGAGAATACAACCCCCGTAAAAGGACTGTATAATCTTAATAATAATGGCAAAATGTATGTGTCGGGAGGACTTGGGAACTATCCTGTACCGGCAAGATTATTTAACCGTCCTGAATATGGTGTCATCACCCTTAAAAATAAGGGTTAAACCTTGACATTTACATTTAAAAATGTTAAAATTATTTTTAATGCAATACTGTTAAAGGGTGAAATATAATGATTTGCAGTATGACCGGCTACGGCCGATATGAAAACACCTTGAATAAAAGAAAAATTACTGTTGAACTTCGTTCGGTAAATCATCGGTTTTTAGAGTTTTCCAGTAGAGTCCCCAGAGGTTATCTTTTCCTCGAAGACGGGCTTAAATCCCTTGTCCAAAAAAGGGTAAACAGAGGCAAGGTAGAAATGTTTGTTTCTATTGATGATGAAAACGAAATCGAATGTGGAATTACAGTTAATCATTCCCTTGCATCCCAATACATAGCAGCCGTTAAAGAAATTGCCGAAAAAAATGGTATGGAACCTAAAGTGTCGGCTTTAGATGCAGCACGATTCCCCGAAGTAGTAACGGTTAAAAAGGCAGATGAAGAAGATTTTGAAGCATATCAAAAACAGGTTTTAGATGATGTTTTGTCGGTTGCAAACGTTGCAATAGACAATTTCATCAGTATGCGTAAAACCGAGGGTGAATCCCTTAAAAATGATGTGGAAAGCCGAGTTAATACCATCTATCAAGCAGTAGAAAAGATAGAGGCCGTTGCACCTCAAACGGTGGAACGTTATTCCGAACGTTTAAGAGAAAAAATCACCGATTTTCTCGGCGGTGCACAGGTGGATGAACAACGTCTTCTTACCGAGGTTGCAATCTATGCCGACCGTGTTGCTACCGATGAAGAAACTGTTCGCCTTCGTTCACATTTGGCACAGATTATCGAAATGGTCAACAGTGATAATGCGGTGGGTAGAAAACTTGATTTCATTCTTCAAGAAGCCAACAGAGAAATCAACACCATCGGCTCTAAGGCACAAAACACCGATATAGCCAAGGTGGTTGTTGATGTTAAGGCAGAATTTGAAAAAATCCGCGAACAGATCCAAAATATTGAATAAGGGTGATTATTTTGAAACTTATTAACATTGGATTCGGCAATCTCGTATCCTTAGACAGAATAATCTCCATCGTTAGTCCCGATTCGGCACCTATCAGAAGAATGGTATCAGAAGGCAAAGAAAGAGGTATGGTGATTGATGCCACAGGGGGACGAAAAACCGAAAGTGTTATTGTTACCGACAGCGGACACATAGTTTTATCCTATTATTCCACCGAGAGAATACAAAACTCGCTTCAAGAACAATAGAAAGGAAGATATTTTATGAGCATTAAGGGACAATTATTTATTGTTTCAGGCCCATCAGGAGCAGGTAAGGATACCCTCCTAAAAGAATTCTTCAAGAGGGAAAAGGATGTAAAGTTCTCAATCTCCACCACCACCCGTGAAAGAAGAGAAGGGGATGACGGAAAATATAATTTCGTAACAAGAGAACAATTCGAAAACGACATTCTTAAAGAAAAGTTTTTGGAATACGCCCAGTATTGCGGAAACTACTACGGAACTCCCTCCGATCCTATTTACAAATGGCTTGATGAAGGTCACGATGTAATAGTAGAGATTGAGGTGCAGGGTGCCCAGAAGGTAATGGCAAAAAATCCCGACGTAGCAAGTATCTTCATAATGCCCCCCTCGGTTGAGGTGTTAAAAAACCGTCTTTGCGGTCGTTCTACCGATGAGGTAGATCAAATCGAAGCCCGTCTTCAGACTGCAGTATATGAAATGGCTTTTGCCGAAAAATATGATTACGTAGTATTTAATGATAATTTGGAAGATGCGGTAAACCAACTTGTAAATATCTTCAAGGCAGACCGTTCCAAAGCATCCAGAAATATAGAACAAATTAAAGAGGTGTGTAAATATGCTTAATCCTTCTATCGGAAAACTTATCGACACTTACGAAAATCGTTATGATTTAGTAATCGACGTTGCCAAAAAGGCAAGAAAAATCTCTACCCGTGCACAAGAAGACAGCGAGATCCTAACCGAAAAACCCGTAACCCTTGCTATGAACGAAATCTGTGCAAAAAAGTGCGACAATAAATAATTAAAATGTCTGTGATGATTGTTCGTGTGGCAGTGGAGCAAACTGCCTTCAAATTAGACAGTTTATATGATTATTATGTACCCTGCGAATTTACCGAAAAGGTGTTCGCGGGGTGTCGTGTTACTGTGCCTTTTGGCAGAGGTAATAAACCCCGCAAGGGAATAGTAATAGAAATTGCCACATCAGAACAAAACGACAATTTAAAACCCATTTTAAGATGTGTTGATTCCACTCCTCTCTTTAGTGAGGAAATGTTAAAGACTGCAGAATACGTAAAAGAGCATACCTTCTGCACAATGTACGATGCCCTGAAGTCCATGCTTCCAAAGGATGCAGAAAAACCGGACGAAATTGTTAAAACCGTAAGATGCGTTGAAAACACCGCCGCCAAACTTACACAAAAGCAAAGCAAAGTGTACGAATTTCTAAAAACCAACGGTGAAGTGTCCCTTAAGGAATTGCTTGAGTGGACCGATGTAGGTGTTTCGGTTGTTAAGAATATGAAAAAAAACGGTGCAGTTGAAATTCTTGAAAGAATAAGGGCAAAAGGCACCGTTTCAAACAACGAGAAGGGCGAAATAAAGGATATAAAACTAAATAAAAAACAAGAGGAATGTTACACCCACTTGTTAAAATACGTTGATGAAAACAAAGCGGGGGCAGCATTACTTTATGGTGTAACCGGAAGCGGAAAAACCAGCGTATATATGAAACTTGCAGATGCGGTTCTTGAAAAGGGCAAAGGGGTTATTATTATGGTGCCCGAAATTGCCCTGACATCCCAAGCAGTTTCCTTGTTTAAGGCAAGATACGGAAATAAGGTTGCACTTTTCCATAGCCGTTTGTCCGATGGAGAACGTGCATCGGAGTGGCGAAGAATAAAAAGGGGAGAGGCAACCATTGCCCTCGGTACCCGTTCCGCAGTGTTCGCTCCAATGGATAATATAGGACTTATCGTAATGGACGAAGAGCAGGAACACACCTATAAATCAGAAAGTTCCCCCCGCTTTCATGCAAGGGATGTGGCAAGATTCAGAGCGGCATATCATAATGCCCTGTTTTTAATGGCATCGGCAACCCCCTCTGTGTCCACCTTTGCCAGAGCCAATAACGGTCAGTTTGACCTTTTGACCCTTGATGAGAGATACGGCGTGGCAACCTTACCAAAGGTTATTACCGTAGATATGAAAAAGGAACTTGCGGCAGGAAATACCACGGTCATTAGTAATACCCTCGCCGAAATGTTAGATGAATGTCTTAAA
>JAZQJN010000155.1:0-3632 GCA_045541655.1 Acutalibacteraceae bacterium | reverse complement strand
AGATATTATTACACTAGCCTTTTTTATGGTGTTTTGGCTTTATCATTCAAAGTTTTTTGGAAATCAAGATTCCAAAAAAACTCTCACGAGGATTTTTATCTTTGGTACTTGCTCAGCAATTTTAGGACTGGTGTCTACTCTGCCTCGATTCTTTGTTGATTATAGTATGAGAGTCGATTTGATTTCCACTACTCCCATGATTTCTTTTTCTAATCTTGCAGGCGCTATTTACGTTATTTGCTTTATCGGCGTGCTTTATTTGCAAAATATCGAAAAACCCTCATCCAATAACACCAATTTAGATGGGCGGGTTTCATCCTCTGACATCCTTTCTCAATTTACCATTGAAGTGATTGAAGATTTCGACGTAGAAGACGTTAATACAGAAGAAAACTAAAATTATAATTTTTATCTAACAAAAGAAAAACCTCCGACCGAGTGGTCGGAGGTTTTTCTTATTATCTTAAAGATAATTATTTAACAGCATCTTTGAAGGGATTACCAGCTTTGAATACGGGAGTTTTGGAAGCTGCAATGATGATTTCTTCTTTGGTTTGGGGATTGCGGCCTTTTCTTTCGCCACGTTCACGAACCTCGAAGGTACCAAAGCCAACCAATTGAACCTTATCACCAGCGGCGAGGGTTTCTTTGATAGCGTCGATAACAGCGTTAAGTGCTTTTTCAGAATCTTTCTTGGAAAGAGCTGTTTTTTCTGCAACTGCAGCTACGAGTTCAGTTTTGTTCATTGTTTTTTCCTCCTGATTTTTATTATTCTACGGACTTAACCGTGAACTACTAATTTAAGGTTGATGCTTTATTTCATCCCACAAAGCATCAAGTTCTTCTAATGGGGCTTCTTTCATATTTATTCCCCGTTTTATAGCCAATTCTTCCACCTTTGCAAATCTTTTTATAAATTTATTGGTGGCGAATTGAAGGGCATCTTCAGAATCAATTTTTAAAAATCTTGCAACATTAACTGCCGAGAAAAGCAGATCGCCAAATTCTTCATAAATCTTCTCGGGTTCTCCTGAAACTCTTGCTTCTTCAAGTTCAGATAATTCTTCGTGAAGTTTTTCTACAGCACCCTCTGCCTCATCCCAATCGAAGCCCGCCTTAGCGGCTCTTTTCTGAACCTTTTGAGCACGGAACAATGCAGGAAATGCGTTAGGTACACTTTCTAATGTTTTGGTGGCGGTATCGTTTTGTTTAGACTTATTTTTTATCTTTTCCCAATTTTCGAGGACTTTTTCGGAAGTATCAGCATTAACTTCCCCAAAAACGTGGGGATGACGTTCAATAAGTTTACGGCAGACACCGTCGGTTACATCCTCAAAATTAAAAGTGTTCTTTCCTTTTTCTATTTCACAATGGAAAACGACCTGAAGTAAAACGTCACCAAGTTCTTCACACAGATCAACGGAATTATCTCGGTCAATTGCATCGGCCACTTCATAGGCCTCTTCTATCATATTGCCTCTAATAGATTTATGATTTTGTTCTCTGTCCCATGGGCATCCTTCTTCGCTGCGAAGTATCGCCATAATAGAACGAAGGTCATCAATGCTATAATTTTCTTTCACAGGAAAATCTACCAAGGAACATCACCGTTTTTCTTGTTTTGTAAAATTGCTGAAACGCTTGAATTTACCAACAAATTTACCTTTTTATTCTATCATATAATTCTATACTTTTCAAGTACTTTTGCGATTTTTTCGCCCTTTGGAAGCATTAAAATATCATTTTTATTTAAAACTTTCAACAATACGATAGCAAGGAAGTAAATTAACGCTGCAATTACAATAGATACTACCGTAATTATTCTTCCTGATAGCATATCTCCAACGTATCTTGTCAATAAACCATATCCGCTCCAAGCAGCAAGGCCACATAATCCACCCGCTATCAAGGGCTTAATAAAAGTGGACATCATATTAGGAATTACCTTGGTATATTTGCAAAGAAGAATAATATCACTGATGAAAATGTATGCGTAACATGCAAACGTACCTATTGCGGCACCACTGATATTAAGTTCGGGAATGCCCACAAGAGTATAGTTGATAACTATTTTAATACAAGCACCGATTACCATATTTATAACCGGCACTCTTTCCTTACCTACAGCTTGTAAAAGACTTGTCATAGGCATAGTTATTCCTGAGAACATAACTGCCAGACCGAGGATTGTAAGGGCATCGGTAGCTGCATTTGCTCCTACGGGATTTGCTGGGTAAAGCAAATGTAAAATCGGTCCTGCCATAGCGGTGATACCGAATCCTGCAGGAACAGATACCAATGTCGAAATTTTAAGCACCGATTCAAGTGTCTTTTTACTTTCTACTTTATCATTAATCGAATAAGCAGTAGTCATCGAAGGAAGGGCACTTACTCCCAATACCGAGGTAATGGTGGGAATTAGCGAAAAAATAGAATACGCCATTACTTTATAACTTCCGTAAAGGGAGGTGGCAAGACCTTCTACTTGTTTTGCAAAGTCTCCCTTGTTGCTTACTTCTGCCCATATTTCGGGGAATAATGCCTTGGCTTTATCGGGTGATGCTTCAACAAAACTTTGTAGTCTATTTTGTACTGTTACGGCATCTATAAGTCCTGCTATTTGAGATGCAAGAGAACCAATTACAACTGGTATTGCAATAACCATTAGAGCTTTTAATATTTGTTTTTGAGTTTCGGGAGTTTCTTCACAGGTGGTAAGCATCTCTTCAGTGATGCCATCTCCACATTTTACATATCTTATTTTAAGATAAATTGCTCCAAACATTGTGCCAAGCATTATACCCAAAATAGCTGCGGCAGCTTGATACACATCTCCCATACCCATTTTCTTCACAATCATTGCAAAGGCAAGGCCGATAAACAGTTTGCCCACTGCCTCAATCACCTGAGATATTGCGGTGGGAGTCATATTGCGAAGGCCTTCATAATATCCTCGATAGGTGGACATAACACAGCAGAAGAATATTGAGGGGGCAATCGCTATAATTACGGGGATTTTCGAGATACTCTTACCGCACAAAAGAAGATACGGATAAGCAAACGCTAACATGAACAACGTGCCAACAATACCAATAACCAAAAAGGTCTTTTGTGCTACCTTCAACACCGTTCTGGCATCTCTGTATCGACCATTCGCCACGTAGGATGCCACCATTCGGCACACGGCAATCGGCATACCTGCAAGGGCAATTGAATACACAGGAAGATACAGATCATAAGCGGTACTGAAATCTCCCGATGCCTCCAAACTCAAGAGATTGCCCAATGGGATTTTGAATATTGCACCAAACAGTTTAACAAGAATGGTTGCAATCATAAGTACCATTGCGCCTTCTAAAAAGGACTGCTTTTTATTTTTGTTTTTGGTAGTATTCATATTATTACATTCCTTCTACCTTAGTAAGATAATCGACCGGAGAGTTGTGTCTCCGGTCGCGGCATTTATAGTATATGAAGTTTTGAGGTAATTATATTCCTGCGGAATAGTTAGGTGCTTCTTTAGTGATAGAAATATCGTGAGGATGGCTTTCTTTAAGAGCAGCACCTGTAATACGAACAAATTTTGCCTTTTCTTGAAGGGTGGGGATATCTATACATCCGCAATAACCCAT
>JAZQJN010000154.1:0-5976 GCA_045541655.1 Acutalibacteraceae bacterium | reverse complement strand
TAAAGTTACCGGGAGTAATTTCGTTACGGAAGGATTTACCGATCTGACCTACACCAAAGGGAATCTTCTTACGGGTGGTGCGTTGTACGTTCTCAAAGTTTACAAAGATACCTTGAGCAGTTTCGGGACGAAGATACACTTCGTTCTTTGCATCCTCTGTTACACCTTGGAAGGTTTTGAACATAAGGTTGAACTTACGGATATCGGTAAAATCACATTTGCCACATTCGGGGCAAACGATATTATTCTCTTTAATGTAGTCGGACATTTGTTCGAAGGTCCATCCTGCGGGATTTTCACCTGCATCTTCAATAAGTTTATCGGCACGATGTCTGGTTTTACATGCCTTGCAGTCCATAAGGGGATCGGAGAAACCGCCAACGTGACCCGATGCAACCCATACTCTGGGGTTCATAAGGATAGCACTGTCGAGTCCTACGTTTGTGGGGGATTCTTGAACGAATTTTTTCATCCAAGCGGCTTTGATGTTATTCTTAAGTGCAACACCCAAGGGGCCGTAATCCCAAGTGTTTGAAAGTCCACCGTAGATTTCAGAACCGGGATATACAAATCCTCTGCCCTTTGCAAGTGCTACAATTTTTTCCATTGTCTTTTTTGAAGGTTCCATTGTGTAAAGTCTCCCTTTGAAATAATTTGCGGATAGTAATAATCCACCGAATATATAATCTTGTTCATTTTATCATACTAAAAATAATATGTCAATTAAAAACAGAAAGAATTTAAGGGTATTTTTGTAGTAAAAAACATCTTTACAAAAGGTCAAAAGTCCTTTCTATTGGACAAGCGATATGATATACTGTATTCAAGAGGTGAATAAACATGGAAAAGGTTGTTTTGAATATACCACACTCTGGTATTATTGTCCCTGAATGGGCTGTTGAAGATATCATAATATCCAACGACGAATTAGACACATTACTTGAATTCATAACCGATAAAAATGTAGATAAGTTATGGGAATTCGTTCCCCAAAAAAACAAGCAAGTCGCAACAATAAGCAGACTTATTGTAGATACGGAAAGATATCGTAACGATGATGATGAAACGATGTCCTTAAAAGGAATGGGATTATACTATACCCACACTCCTAAAGGAAAACAATTCCGTTTTCGCTCTAAAGAGAGTTACTCTAAGTGCTTGGATATTTATGATGAATACCACCTTTCCCTTGAAAAAAAGGTTACACAGTGTCTTACTGAACACGGTAAATGTGTTGTTTTAGATTGCCACAGTTTCCATGATGAAATGAATTACACAGGATACCACACATCCTCTTTCCCCGATGTTTGTATTGGGGTAAATAATACTATTGGCGCTACTGCACAGTTTATTATTGATACATTCCAGGCAGCAGGTTATACCGTAAAGGTGAACGAACCATTTTCTGGCTCATTGGTTCCCCTTAAATATCTCAATAATATCCGTGTGCAATCGGTAATGATTGAATTAAATCGCCGAATTTATGATAATAACTCATTTCATATTGTCCAAAATCTTTGTAAAGAAATATATTCTAAACTAAACGAATAACGGATGTGTAGAAATTCTACACATCCGTTTTGATTTTTGTATTTAATTAGTGACCTCGACGGTCTCTTTTGGTGGAAAAGTTGCGTTTCATATCGGATGCACGTTCATCACTTGATTTTTTGAACTTTGCCATCATATCTTCAAAGGCGGCGTTTCCGCTCTTTGTGGGAGTCCAGTCCATATCGGGATTACCTGTAAACACAGGTGCTTCTTGCTTTGGTGCAGAGGGACGGGGACGGGGGGCAGGTCTTCTTCTGGGTTCGTCTTCATCCTTATCTTTAGGTTTGAACACCGGCTCTGCCGCCTTTTTAATGCTCAAACTGATTTTGCCGTTATCTGCAATGGTAATAATCTTTACCTTTACCTCTTGCCCAACCTTAAGATGTTCGTTAATATCACTTACATAAGAGTCTGCCACTTCAGAAATATGCACCATTCCTGATTTGTTTTCCGGGAGCGATACAAATGCTCCAAAATTTGTTATACCTGTTACTTTGCCTTCAAGGATATCTCCAACCGCTAACGCCATATTAAAATATATTTCCCTTCATTTTTTGTTTTTCTATGTAATAAATTCAATTTATCCTTTTGGGATATCAACATAAACTCGCTCATCCGACTTAACATATCCGTTTTCACGAAGGATACGTTCAATTAGTTCATCCTGTGTGCCGGAATCAAGAAGTTGTTGCAACTCTTCGTTAGATACCTGAAGTGCGGCAAGTTCCGCCTTTTTTTCTTCAAGTATTTTTTCTTTTTTGGAAAGTTCAATTTGCTTGGCGGTAATGTTGATAATACTGAATATCACAAACAAAACCAACACAATTTTAATAAAAAGTGTTCCTTTCAACTTCAGGTACCTCTTTTGTTTTTTTAGGGCGTTTTCTTCTACGCTTATTATCCTTTTGATTATACACTATTTCTTTATCCTTTTGCAAGTGTTTTTTATCTTTTTTCGAATATTTTATATACTTATTTTCTATATTTTTAAGTTTTGATTTTATCCTTTCGATATACAGGGGAATTTTTATCCTTAAAGGGTACACAATTTTTCTGTTTGTGAATCTTATAACCCTTTTGATCGCCCGAATTATCATTCTGAAAAATACGCATATCCATTTGCTAACAGTAAAGCGAATAATGAACCACCCCAAAAGACATCCAAATAAAGCGAATATACGAATTTGGCCGTTGCTTCTTACAAGTGAGGCGGAGAAAATTATGAAGGTGAAAAACAGTGTGTAAATTATATCGGCAAAGAATATTATAAGTTTTTTGGGCTTGATTTCGCACCTGATGGCACGATAAATATCGTATATCCCGCAAAACACAACGCCTATTACGAAAAATATAAAAAAAGTGACAATTTGGTGGGTGATATCGAGTCCGGAAAAATCCTTTATTACGTTATCCATCAGCGGAAAAGTTTACTGAGGAAACCGCTGTTTTTCACCCGCTCATCGGTATAAATGAGTCCGTGAATCTTTCCGCTTATTCCTACTTCGCCTATCTCTAAATTCAGTTTATCCATATGCAGCGATACACCCTTTACGGTTAATTCTCCAAGTTCTGTGAAGATAATCGCGGTTTGTTCATCAAAACTTCCCATATCGGTTACCCCGCTAATCAGCAGGGTTCTGCGATTTTCCATTATAATATTATTCGGTCTTTTTACCGTTCTTTTTTCATCGTTTATATTTGTCATAAATATATTCTCCTCTTTTTATTTTTCACTATTAAATAGATACGTTTTATCCCTTCATTTTATGAAACGTTTTTGTGTTTTATTTTGGATATTATAAAAATTTTTGGGGAAATTATTACTGAATGAATTATGAGGTGAAAATTTATGACAAGAAAAAAAGGATTACTTAAATTGTGGCAGATTTTTGTTGTTATTTTGCTTAATATTTTAATAATTTCACTTGCTATGTCCACCGGTGTTGAGGCGTTATCGAAGATGGGCTCAACGGGGCCTGAAGTAAGGGAAATTCAAACCCGACTTAAAAAGTGGGGATATTACAAGGGAAGTATCGATGGTATTTACGGCACCGCAACAAAAAATGCTGTGAAATATTTTCAGAGGAAAAATGGACTAACAGTAGACGGAATTGCAGGTAAAAAAACCTTGGCTGCCATGGGAATTTCCAGCAGTTCGAGTTCGGGATATTCCTCCTCCGACTACAACCTCCTTGCCCGACTAATTTCGGCGGAGGCACGAGGCGAACCCTATGTAGGACAGGTAGCCGTTGGTGCGGTGGTGCTTAATAGGGTATCACATCCATCCTTTCCCAACACAGTATCGGGGGTAATATATCAACCGGGTGCTTTTACCTGTCTTAACGATGGACAATTCTGGAAAGAGGTAAGCGATACAAGTTATCGTGCCGCCAAGGATGCTCTTAACGGTTGGGATCCCAGCGGCGGTGCAATATATTATTATAATCCCGCCACCGCTAAAAGTAGTTGGATAAGGTCAAGACCTATCATTTATAGAGTCGGAAGGCACGTTTTTTGTACCTGATTTTGAAAATATTATTAAGTCCTCTTTTTGGCATATTTTGTGGAAAAAGGGGACTGTTTTGTTTTATCTCCCCCAAATGTCGTAAATCACTTTTTTGTCGATTTATTTATCAATATTATAATGTAATATTTTTTAAAAAAACGCTTGACTTGATGGCCTTTCTGTGGTATCATTTACTTTACCTCGGCACGGGTCTTTTTTTTTGTGTAGTTTTTTTGTCAGGGAAACTTAAAACATCACGAAAAGAGATGCTCGCAAGAGGGAGGATATTGCTGACTCCTCTTTATTTGCGTTAGAGGTTCAGCAGTAAAATTTCCGAATTTCAGGAGGTGCCATAATGAGAGTAAAAATTACTTTGGCATGTACGGAGTGTAAACAACGCAATTACGACACCATCAAAAACAAGAAAAACGACCCTGACCGTCTTGAAATGAACAAATACTGTCGTTTCTGCCGTAAACACACACTTCACAGAGAAACAAAATAGGAGGATGTAATAAATGAAAATTTTACGCGATTTTCTTGGCGTATTTGCAGTACTTGTTGCTGTAGGCGTTATTGCTTCCTTCTGCTTCCTTCCTGTTGCATCGGTTGAAACTCATGATGCAAATGATAAGGAAGCAACCGTTACCCTTACTGCTCTTGAATTGGCATTCGGTTCTGACGTTTCCGATGTTTTGGGTGCTCAAGAAGATACCATTATCACCTTTAGATCAGGTTGGTATATGATCTCCTTCTTGCTCGCAGCAATGACAGTGGTATTCGCAGTTCTCGGATTCAAGTCTATGGGTAGTTATGGCGCAGCGGTCATCACAGGACTTATTAACAGCATTATCCTTTTGGTTATTGCAGTTAGCGGTCCTACCACTTATGCTGACTTTGGTCGTTTGCATGCTCACGGTGCCGACCTCACCTGGGTGAGATTCCTTCTCCTCGGTTTGAGTATTGGCTCTATAATCGCAACTTCCGCTGCAGCACTTATTAAGGATAGAGTTCTTGTTGCTTTGTCAAACGGCACAAAACTCACCATCCCCCAAAGAGTTATTCGATTCTTCCGTGAGTACAAGTCAGAAATCAAAAAGATTGTCTGGCCCGGCCCCAAAAACGTTGTTAAGAACACCCTTGTTGTTCTTGCTGTTTGTGCCGTAGTACTCCTCATTGTCTGGCTTGTTGACCTTGGAATGGGTGAATTGTTTAATCTCGTATTTGAAAACGCCGCTGAAGCCACATCCTCTGCAGTTGCCGGTTAAGTTGAATACTTTTAGCAACTGTATCATTTGAAAAGGAGAGGATTCTTTTGGCAGACGCAAAATGGTACGTCATCCATACATTTTCGGGCTATGAAAATAAGGTTGCCGGCAATCTTGAAAAGGTTGTTGAAAATCGTGGTATGCACGAACTTATTCAGGAAATTAAAATTCCTACCGAAATTGTAACCGAAGTAAAGGATGGCAAAAAACGTGAGATAGAACGCAAGGTTTTCCCCGGTTATGTCTTTGTCAAGATGATTATGACCGACGATTCTTGGTATGTTGTTCGTAATATTCACGGATGTACCGGTTTCGTTGGCTCATCCCCCACAGACCCCGTACCCCTTTCTGAAAAAGAGGTCGAAAACTTCGGTGTTGAGGTTAAATCCATTGAGGTTAACTACGGCGTGGGCGACAATGTTAGAGTTATCGACGGTCCCTTGACCGACTTTTCCGGCGTTGTGGATGAACTTGATGTTTCTAAGAATTACGTTAAAATTACAATCTCTATGTTCGGTCGTGAGACCCCTGTTGAACTTGAGATTGACCAGGTTGAACCTGTTGAATAATATTCAGTTCAATCTAAAGTGAGTTTGTTTTTAACCTTGGTTGTTCCAAGGTTGGGGGAAACGACGTTTCCCGACGTGGGAG